>CAKONA010000077.1 GCA_934096785.1 uncultured Bacilli bacterium
TAGCAATCGCAGAAGAAGGTGAATAATTTGAAAAGAATAGGAATTGATATAGGTTCAACAACAATAAAATGTATCGTTATGGATGAAAAAGACAACATCATTTTTAAAAAGTACGAACGCCACTATTCTGAGATTAAATCTTCAGTACTAAAGATAATAAATGAACTAAAACCAATAATAAAGAAAGATAAAATTACAGTAACCATATCAGGTTCGGCAGGCCTAGGTTATGCAGAAAACTTAAAGATTCCATTTGTTCAAGAAGTGTTCGCAGAAAAAATCGCAGTTAAAAAGTATTATCCAAACACAACTTCAGTAATAGAACTAGGCGGAGAAGATGCTAAAATGCTATTTCTTACCGGTGGATTTGAGATGCGAATGAATGGAAGCTGTGCAGGTGGAACAGGTGCATTCATAGATCAAATGGCATCTCTTTTAAATGTAACAGGTGAAGAATTAAATACACTAACAAGTCACCATGAAAAAATATGTAATATCGCATCTCGTTGTGGAGTATTCGCAAAATCAGATGTACAACCGCTTCTAAATCAAGGAGTAAGAAAAGAAGATATCGCAGCAGGCATCTTTAGAGCAGTCGTAAATCAAACAATATCAGGATTGTCTCAAGGAAGAGAAATAGGCACAAATGTCCTATACCTAGGTGGTCCATTATATTTTTATAGTGAACTTAGAAAAAGCTTCGATGAAGTACTACATACAAAAGGAACACTACCAGAAAACGCATTATATTATGTAGCTATTGGTTCAATCCTTTCAAACATGAAAGAAGAAACAACACTTCTAAAACTAGAAAACAAATTCAAAAAATACAAAGAACAAAACAACTATACAAAATCAAAACCACTATTCAAAGACAAAAAAGAGTATAATGAATTTCTAAAAAGACATGAACAAACAACTATAAAAGAACTAGATAAACCAAGCAAAAACATGTATCTTGGAATAGATGCTGGAAGCACAACTATCAAAATGACTCTAATTGATGAAGAAGGTAATATATTTAATCCATTTTATTCATCAAACAAAGGAAGTCCTATTGACATAGTAAAAGACTATCTAACTAATCTATATACAAAGTACCCAAATATAACAATAAAAAGTAGTGCAGTAACTGGATACGGAGAAGAACTTATTAAAAATGCATTTAATATAGATTATGGCGTGGTGGAAACCATCGCACATTATACCGCAGCTAAAAAGATTAATCCTAAAGTAGACTTCATCTTAGACATTGGTGGTCAAGACATAAAATGTTTCAAAATAAAAAATGGTTCAATAGATAGTTTATATTTAAATGAAGCTTGTTCATCAGGCTGTGGATCATTCCTTCAAACATTCGCATCCTCTCTCGGATACACTACAGAAGAATTTTCTCATTTAGGCTTATATGCAAAAAGCCCAGTAAGTCTTGGCTCAAGATGTACAGTATTCATGAATAGTGCAGTAAAACAAGCACAAAAAGATGGAGCAAGTGTAGAATCAATCGCATCAGGTCTATCAATAAGCGTAGTTAAAAATGCACTTTACAAAGTCATTAGATGCGCAAACTCTAAAGAACTAGGAGAAAACATCATAGTGCAAGGTGGAACCTTCTTAAACGACTCAGTACTAAGAGCATTCGAATTAGAAATAGGACATAACGTAACAAGACCAAAATATTCAGGCCTTATGGGAGCATACGGAAGCGCACTTTATGCAAAAGAATTACCAAATGATAAAAGTAACATCCTAACCTTAAAAGAACTAAACAACTTCAAATATGAAACAAGAAACATCACATGTAATGGATGCACAAACCATTGTAATCTAGTAATCAACACATTCGATTCAAAAAGAAGATTCATCTCAGGCAATAGATGTTCAAAACCACTTAACAATGGAAAACAAACAGAACACTACGACCTATATGAATATAAACAATCACTTCTAAAAGAGTTTATGACAAACGAAATAGATAGTTCCCGCTTAACAATAGGAATACCTCTAGTACTTAATATGTATGAACTACTACCATTTTGGTATACATTATTTAAAGAACTTGGTTTTAATGTAGTTACTTCACCATTTTCAAATAGAAATACATACTTAAAAGGAAGTCACACGATTCCATCAGATACAATATGCTATCCTGCAAAACTAGCACATGGACATATAGAATATCTAATAGATCAAAAAGTAGACTACATTTTCTACCCAAGTATGAGCTACAATGTAGATGAGAACCTTGGAACAAACCACTACAATTGTCCAGTAGTCGCATACTATCCACAAGTTATAAGAGGAAACGTAAACAGCTTAAACAAAGACACATTCATTGATGACTTTATAAGTATTACAGATAAAAAACAATTTAAAAAAAGAATAAAAGCAATAATAAAATATTATAATATCGAAGTATCAGATTCAAAACTAAAAAATGCAGTTAAAAAATCATATGAAAGTTATAACACATACTTATCAAAAGTAAGAACTAAAGCAGAAGAATACATAACTATTGCTAAAGAAAAGAATATGCCTATTATAGCTTTATGTGGAAGACCATATCATTTAGACCCTGAAGTAAACCATGGTATTAATAAACTTATCACGTCCCTTGGAGCAGTAGTAATCACAGAAGACAGTATCAGTTACAAAGTAAAGCCATTCAAAACAAAGGTAATGAATCAATGGACGTATCATTCAAGACTATATGCAGCAGCTAAATACATAAGTGAAACAAATGACAATATTAATTTAGTTCAACTAGTATCATTCGGATGTGGAGTAGACGCAGTAACAACCGATGAAGTTAGAAGAATAATAGAAAGCAAAGACAAAGTTTACACACAAATTAAAATAGATGAAATCTCAAATATGGGAGCAATTACCATAAGACTTAGAAGTTTACTAGCTATAATTGATAATAAAAATGTAAATAATAAGTAATAATATTGTTTTAATCTTATTAAGAATGTAAAATGATAATGTAGTAGGAGGTAAAAATGGAATTAACAAGCATCGCAGAATGGTTAAATACAACATTTGCTGGATTTGATCATGCTATATTAAAAGTTTTACACGAATTTGCTTTACTAACTCATGGAAACATAAATTGGTTATTCAAGTTTATAAGTTTCTTTGCAGAAAAAGGATTATTATTAATATTATTTAGTATTTTCTTAATGTTATTTAAGAAGACTAGAAAATATGGTATATGTATGTTCGGAGCAATAGGTGCAGGAGCAATCCTTACAAACTTCATTTTAAAAGACTTAGTCGCAAGACCAAGACCTTATATGAGTGGTGTTTTAGAATTTAAAGATTGGTGGCAATACGCAGGAAGTGTTACTGAAAGCGATTTCTCATTCCCAAGTGGACATACAACAGCTATAACAGCCGCTATGATGTCATTAATATTTATGGCAAAAACAAAAAAGAAATATTGGTGTATACTACCTATAATATTAATGGGAATATCAAGAAACTATCTAATGGTTCACTATCCAACAGATGTAATAGGTGGCTTCATATCAGGTTTAATAGGTGCAATAGTTGCTTATCTAATAACATTATTAATATATAAAATACTAGATAAACACGAAGATGTAAAACTATTTAACTTTATAAAGAACTTTGATATAATAAATGCAATGAAAAAAGACTAATCATTGCATTTTTCTTTAGGAGTATTTTTATGAAAGACTACATCAATAAAACAAAACATCTATTCACATACTACTATAACTTAGACAACACTTATAACAATTAAATCTTAAGACTTAAAAAACATTTTAAACATTTTATGAGATACCCAAAATATCTATATATAAACAATAATAATCCTAACTTTGAACTAATTAATAAAGTATGCACTGATACAGAAATAGAACTAATCACAGATAAAGAAATATTTATTTCAAAAACGAAAGAGAGCTAACTATGTACACAAACAAAGAAGAAGTATATAAATACTTAGATAATCTTAATATTAAATATAAAATAGTAGAACACCCACCAGTATTCACTATGGAAGAAATGTCTAAATTAAATCTAGAAAACAATAATGAAACAGTTAAAAATATATTTATAAGAGATGATAAAAAACAAAACTATTACTTAATACTAGTAAGTGCTAATAAGAGAATTAATTTAAAAGAACTAAGAAAAAACTTAAATTTAAGGCCTCTAACATTCGCAAGTGAAGATGATTTATACAAATACCTTGCTTTAAAGAAAGGTTCAGTCACAGTACTAGGCATACTTAATGACACTGAATGTAAAGTAAAAGTTTTAATAGATAGTGACATCAAAGAATTTAATGAAGTAGGAGTACACCCAAACGAAAATACAGCGTCAATTTATCTAAAACTAGAAGACATTATCAAAATATTAAAACTTAATAACATAAACTACACATTCATAGAATTATAGTCATTTAGTGACTTTCTATTGACATAACCATTCTATAATAGTATTATTGTATTATGCAAGTAATACAATGAAAGGAGTACCAATGAATTACACATTTGATAACAACATACCAATCTATATACAACTTGTTGACATCATTAGATTAGATATAGTCTCAGGAAAACTAAGTGCTGGTAGTAGATTACCTTCTGTAAGAGAGCTAGCATCTTACTATAAAGTTAATCCGAATACAATGCAAAAAGCCTTAGTAGAACTAGAAACTGAAAAACTAATTTATACAGAACGTACTAATGGTAAATTTGTAACAAAAGATTCAAAAGTCATAAACACATCTAAAGAAAAACTAGCTAAACAAAAAACATTAGAATACCTTGAATCAATGAAAAACATAGGTGCTTCATATGAAGAAACAATTAAGTACTTGCAGGATTTAGGAGGAAAATAATATGGAACTTTTAGAGTGCAAGCACTTATCAAAAAGCTTTGATGACAAGAAGATTCTAAAAGATATTAACATAATAATACCAAGAGGCAAAATAATAGGCCTTTTAGGTAAAAATGGGCAAGGAAAAACAACATTAATAAAACTTATAAACGACTTACTTACTCCAACTAGTGGTGAAGTTCTAATTAATGGAAAACACCCTGGAGTAGAATCAAAAAAGATAATTTCTTACTTACCAGAAAGAACATACTTAGATAAAGAAATGAAAGTAATAGATACACTAAATTACTTTAATGAGTTCTACGATAACTTCAATATTGAAAAATCTAAGAAACTATTAAAAGACTTAGACCTAGATATAAATCAAAAAATATCTAAGATGTCTAAAGGTATGCAAGAAAAACTACAACTTATATTAGTAATGAGTAGAGAAGCAGACCTATATATATTAGATGAACCATTAGGTGGAGTAGACC
>CAKONA010000078.1 GCA_934096785.1 uncultured Bacilli bacterium
CACTTAATAGTGAACTAGTCGGGGCAAGTAGGCTATATAGTCCCATACCTTCAGCACCTAATTTTCTTGTGACTATTATTCTTAGAATGAATCCTATTAGTTTTCCAAGAACTCCACCAAATAAAAGTACTAGTGTTGACTTTAAAAATATATTGTTTCTTATTTTGTTTAACATACTAATTATATGAACAGAAAGTGTAAAGTTTTCTTAAAAGAATTGATATATTTTTTACTTATGATATAATTAAATTAACCTAAGTGATGAATATAGCTTCATAAACCGGCTATGTAATACTATAGGGGGACTAATTAGTATATGGTGTTGAATATTGCATATTATGCAAGATCCCGAGTATGTTATGTGTCCTACCACCTTGCGGAAACGCGAGTTTTATTACACTATATTTACACTAGGTATTTTTTTTGTTATAATATTTTTACTTTTAAAGGAGTGGAGTTATGAATTTATGTAGACTTGAAGCACTAATTGGAAGTGAAAATTTAGATAAAATAAAGAAACTTAAAGTGCTTATTATTGGACTTGGAGGAGTAGGTGGATATGCTCTTGAATCTTTAGTTAGATGTGGTGTTGAGAATATAACTATAGTAGATGGTGATACTATTAAACCTAGTAATATTAATAGACAAATTATAGCGACTTCTCGTAATAATAATAAGTATAAAACTAGAGAATGGAAGAAGAGAATTAAACTTATAAATAAGAATGCATGTGTAAATATAATTAATACTTATATAACACAAGATAATATTGAATTATTATTCGGAGAAAAGTATGATTATATGATTGATGCTTGTGATACTACTCGTGTTAAAGTAGAACTTATAAAATTGTGCCATGAGAATGGTATTAAGCTTGTTTCTTCTATGGGTACTGCTAAAAAGTTAGATGCAACTAAACTTGTAATTACTACTCTTGATAAGACTAATACAGACCCACTTGCTAAGAAAGTAAGACATGAGCTTGGAAAAGACAAAGATTTAATGAAAGATGTAACTGTAGTAACTTCTACTGAAAAAGCAATGAATACTAAGAATATGCTTGGTTCAAGTGCTTTTGTTCCAGCTGTCGCAGGTCTTTATATAACAAATTATATTATTAAAGATGTAACTGGTATGTAGTTATGTCTTTTTATTTTGTATGAACTTTTATTATCAGAGTATATTTGATATTTTTTTTGAGAAAATTTGACTAAAAAGAAGTGTTTTTGAAATTTATGGCTAATTATAATAATAGAGGGTAGTAAATACTTTCTAGAAAGAGAAAATATAAATGAAAGAAATAATTGAATACACTGAGAAAGTGTTTGAAGAAATTAAGCGTGTTGATGAGGTAGGGAATGAATACTGGTTTGCTCGAGAATTACAAATCGTCTTAGATTATAAGAAATGGCAAAAATTTATAAATGTAATAAATGATTCTATGGTGGCTTGTAAGCAAAGCAATCAATTAACAAATTATCATTTTACCCACTTGGGTAAAATGATAAAATTAGGTAAGGGTGGAATGAGATGTATAGATGATTATAAGTTATCTAGATATGCTTGTTATTTAATAGTACAAAACTCTGATTCTAGAAAAGAAGTAGTTGCTTTAGGAAAAACTTACTTTGCTGTTCAAACTAGAAAACAAGAACTTAGTGAGAAAGAATATTTTGGTCTTACTGAGGATGAGAAAAGATTTTATCAAAGAGATTTAACAAGAAAAGGTAATTATTCTTTAAATATTACTGCTAAAGATGCTGGAGTTAAAAATTTTGATAAGTTTCATAATGCTAGATATAAAGCTTTATATAATGGAGAGACTGCAAATGATATAGCCAGACGTAAGAATTTAAGATATAGAGAAGATATACTTGATAATATGTGTAGTGAAGAATTAATTGCTAATTTATTTAGAATTAGTCAAACAGAATCAAAATTAAAAAGAGATAATGTATCTAGTGAAGGAGAAGCTATTGAGACACATTACACTGTGGGTAAAAACATAAGAGAAACTATAGCTAAGAATGGTGGGATTATGCTTGAAGATATGCCTAAACCTAAAAAGAGTTTAAAGGAACTAGAAAAAGATAGAAATAAAAAACTACTTTTGTGAGTAGTTTATAGTGCTTTATTACTATGTATTTTAATTAAAAGGTCTTCACTTTCTAATTCATCTCTCGTTTTTGATAGTGGTTCATGTCCTTTAGTAAAAGAGTTCATATAGATTTTACCATTAATAGATTTGAATTCTTTAGTAGTATAGCCTGTCTTAGTATTGTAAAATGAGTCTCCATATGCTTGAGCGATGTTTTCATTTAGTAAGTGATATCCATCAATTAGTAGTTTTTCGATAGACTTTTTGTCTTCTTCTTTGATGAAGTGTCCTGGAGATGGAGTTTTAACTATCATACCATTGTGTGTTAGATAGTCATTTTTTTCATCTGTAAAGAATTGTCTATAAGTTGGATCTATTAAATAGGGAGTAAGTACTCCATTTACATTGAATCTAGCTACTAAGAATGAGTGACCTTCAATATCATTTGTTATTACATTTTGAGTCATACATGGATGTGTTTCAACTCCTAAATCATTTAAATAATAAGTAATAATTGCTTGTGCTTTATCACATTTGTATTCGAATGAGAAGTTATCAAAATCGTTTGTGAATTTGCATCTTGTAAGATAGCAAATATTATCTAGTAATAAAGATATTTCTTCTTCTGTTAGAGGAATATTGTTTATTACTTTTTCTTCAATATTCTTTATAACATTTGAATCTATGTTTACTGTTTTAGGTGTACTGTTCATTATAAATTTCATTTTTTTACCTTAATACTACTATTGAATTTGTACATTTCTGTTTCATATTTGTTTTTTCTAGGTGAGTAGTATTTCCTTCCTTTTAGATTTTCTGGCATATACTCTTGATCTACCCAATAGTTTGGATAGTTATGTGGATACTTGTAAAGTGGACTATTTGTTCTTATGTGAGCTGGTATTCTTCCGACTGACATTGTGTTTATATCATTTATGGCTTCCATAATTGCTGAGTCTGCTGAATTACTTTTAGGACTTAGTGCCATATCAATTACTGCACATGCTAATGGTTTCATAAGTTCAGGATATCCAACTCTTTCACTTGCTTCAACAGCTGAAACTACTTTAGGACCAATCATTGGATTTGCAAGACCAATATCTTCATATGCAATAACAATCATTCTTCTATAAATTGAATCATAATCTCCACTTACTATTAATCTTGCTAAATAGTGAAGAGCTGCATCTACATCACTTCCTCTTATACTTTTTTGGAATCCGGATAACATATCATAATGACCATCTTCATCTTTATCTGTGAAGAATGATGGACTATTAGATGTTTCTTTTATATTATCAATCGTTATTTCTTTGTTATAACCGTAATAATTAAATTCTACTAAATTATAAGCAAATCTTATGTCTCCGTTTGATATTTTAGCAATATATTTAATAGTTTTATTATCCATTTTTATATCAGGAAGAGCTGTTTTAACTCTTTTAAGACCTGTTTCAATATCTTCTTCACTTAATGAGTGAAGTTCTATTAACTGGCATCTACTTCTTATAGCTGGGTTAATAGAATGAAATGGGTTAGAGTTAGTAAGACCTATTAAAGTAATAATTCCACTTTCTATATAAGAAAGTAATATATCTTGCTTATCTTTATTCATTCTATGAATTTCATCTACGATAAGAATCATACTTCCATACATTTTTGCTTCTTCAATAACAATTTCAAAATCTTTCTTAGAGTTAATAGTTGCATTAAGCATTCTATATCTCATACCAAGTTCATTTGTAAGAGCAAGAGCTATAGTAGTTTTACCACAACCACTGTTACCATAGAAAATTATATTAAAAAGTACCTTGTTTTTAACTAGGTTAGTTAGTACTTTGTTTTTACCAATAAGATGTTTTTGACCTAAGATATCTTTTAATTTATCGGGTCTTAATTTGTTTTGTAATAATTCCATAAGTCACCTCGTAATAGTATTGTATCAATTTTAGAATAAAAATTAAAGTCATGTAATTTAGGTTTTCACAAAACTTCCATATTTTGTACAAATAATGTTGTTATTGGTAGATTTATTTGTTATAATTGAGACGTATTAATATTAATAAAAGAGGGAACTATGAAGAAAGACAAAATTAGAAGTATTTTATTAGTAGTGTTAACAGTGGGTATTATTTGGTATATTCTTAAAGACAACTTTGATGAATCAGTAAGATTATTATTAGGGGCGAATATTTGGTATTTATTGCTGGTAGTTGTAACGTACTTAGTGTATTTTGCGATAGAAGCATATTTACTTTATTTACTTATTAATAAGATAAGGAATTGTTATTCATATAGACAATCACTTGAATTAAATCTTATGACTAAGTTCTTTAATGGTATTACACCATTTTCACTTGGAGGACAACCTCTTCAAATGTATGAACTTAGTAAGAGTAAGGTAAGGGTAACAGAAGCATTACTTGTTCTAGTTGAGAATTTTATTATTCTTCAAATATCTATGACAATTATGGCAATAATATCTTTAATAGTTTGTATTAGTACAGGACTTATTCCAAATAAGTTTTTATGGATACTTACATTATTAGGCGTGTTTATTACATTGTTTTCATTGTTTATGGCAATATTTATGTGTGTTAAGATTAATGTTGCTAAAAAGATAGGATATAAAGTTATTGGGTTCTTAAAAAAGATTCATTTAATTAAAATGGATTTATCAAGTGCACGTGATTTATGGAGAAGTAAGTGTGATGAATATTATACAACTTTCAATATTTTACTTAAGGACAAAATGTTTGTTGTAAAATGTGTATTATTAAATATATTATATATGACAATATTTTGCTTAATTCCATTTTTTGTATTTAGGGCTTTAGATGTAAACTTAAGTGTAAATGTAATTTATAGTATTATACTTGGATGTTTTGTTTATATTTCAGCATCATTTATACCAATACCTGGAGCTACAATTGGAATGGAATATGCATTTATTAATTATTTTGAATTAATAGTTGCTAGTTCATTAGTTATGCCAGGAGTACTAGTGTGGAGATTAGTTTCATACTATGTACCTATGATACTTGGTGGAATAATGTTTAATGTAAGAGAGGCACCATTAAATAAGATGAGACCTAAAAATCCGAGATGGTAACATCTCTTTTTCTTTGGTTTAAATTATGAATGTTTGAGCAAAATAATAAAGAAAGTTTTCCAAATAAATCGCCAATTTTGATATACAAACAAAAATTCGCTTGCGGGGGGGGTAATATTTTATATAATAC
>CAKONA010000079.1 GCA_934096785.1 uncultured Bacilli bacterium
ACTGTTGAAAATAATGGAGATATGATTACATCATATGACTTAGTGTGGAGTGAGCTTGATAATAGTAGTAAACTTACTATTAAGGCAATATGTGATAGTATGAATGAAAATGATATTATGAGTGGCAGTTGTAATAACATTGATGAAGAAGATATAACTGGTTATAGTATTAAATCAAATATAAATATAAGTCCAGGAATAAAACATAGATATAAAGTACTAATAACATATAAAGATAATGAAGTGTCAGAAGTTAAGGTATTTAGAGGAATTATAAATGCTAAAAATGAAGTAATAAATAATTGACAACTAAAAAATATAGTTGTATAATTTGCTTTATAAAGCGATGAGCAAGAGGAGTAACGTATACTACTTAATAGAGATGAAGAGTCATTGGTTGGAAGCTTTTCTTAAGAAAAGGTATGTGAAGGTAGCTTGTGAGTTAACTACTGAAAGTAAGTAAGTTGTTACGTATATATGCGTTAAATATTTAGAGTATAAAATAAGGTGGTACCACGACATGTTCGTCCTTTGGTATTGCCTTTTTATTTGGGAGTGTGAGAAGAATGAATGAAATGAATGAGAATTTTGATGAATTTGATAAGTATGTAACTGGGTTTGATTTTGAAGATGATAAAATAAAATATAAATATAGTCACTCATATAGAGTTATGCATCAAAGTGATGAAATATCTTATACATTAAATCTTGATGAAGAAGATAACTATTTAGCTTGTTTAATTGGTTTACTTCATGATTTTGGTAGATTTGAACAATGGACTCAATATAAGACATTTAGTGATAGTAAAAGTATCGATCATGCTGATTTGGGTGTTAAATTATTATTTGAAGATGGACTTATTAAGAACTTTAAACTTAATAAGGAAGACTATGATATAGTAAGTAAGGCAATAAAATATCATAATAAACTAGAGGTGCCTGATGATTTAACTGTTCGTGAAAAAATGCATGCTCAAATAATAAGAGATGCTGATAAGTTAGATATCTTGTATGCATTTTCTAGTCCTAGAATAATGGAGATTGATGATGATTATTCTGAAATAAGTGAAGAGATTAAGAAGGATTTCTTCTTACATAAGCCTGTTAAACGAGTCAATGAGAAGACTAAGAATGATGGAGTACTTGTATTTTTATCATTCGCTTATGATTTACATTATGACTATAGTCGTAGTTTAATTCTTGAAAAGGAATATTATGATAAAATGTTTGAACATGTTAAAGATAAGAAACTATTTAAACCTTATTTTGATGAGGTAAAGAAGTATTTAGAGGAGAGTGTTAAGGATGCTAAATAAGAAATATAATCATAAAGAAGTTGAAGATGGAAAGTATCAAATGTGGCTTGATAGCAAATGTTTTGAAGCTGGAGATAAGAGTAAAGATGCTTTCACTATTGTTATACCACCACCTAATGTTACAGGTAATCTTCATTTAGGACATGCACTTAATGGTAGTATACAAGATGTTATTATTAGATATAAAAAGATGAAAGGTTTTGATACATTATGGCTTCCAGGAATGGACCATGCAGCTATTGCGACTGAAGCTAAAGTTGTTAATAGACTTAAAGAAAATGGAATTAATAAGTATGAACTTGGTCGTGAAGGATTTTTAAAAGAATGTTGGAAGTGGACTGATGAACATAGAAGTAATATTCATAAGCAATGGGAAACTTTAGGCCTTAGTGTTGACTATAGTCGTGAGAGATTTACACTTGATGCTGGTCTTAATGATGCGGTTAATGAAGTATTTATTAGATTATACAATGAAGGATTAATCTATCGTGGAGAAAAGATTATTAACTGGGATCCAGTTGCGAAGACTGCTCTTTCAAATGAGGAAGTTATTTATAAAGATGATGAAGGTGCTTTTTATCATTTAAAATATTATATAGATGGAACTAGTGATTACTTAGATGTAGCTACTACTAGACCTGAAACTTTATTTGGAGATACTGCGGTTGCTGTTAATCCAGAAGACGAAAGATACAAAGATTTAATTGGTAAGATGGTAGTACTTCCAATTGTTAATAAATTAATACCTATTATAGGAGATGAACATGCTGATCCTGAGTTTGGTACTGGTGTAGTTAAAATTACTCCTGCACATGATCCTAATGACTTTGAAGTTGGTGAAAGACATAACTTAGAGAGAATTCTAATTATGAATGAAGATGCTACAATGAATGAGAATACAGGTAAATATAATGGTATGTCTCGTGAAAAATGTAGAGAAGAGTTACTTAAAGATTTGGAGAGTCAAGATTTATTAATTAGTATTGAAAAGATGGTTCATAGTGTAGGTCATTCTGAGAGAACTGATGCTGTTGTTGAACCATACTTATCTAAGCAATGGTTTGTTGATATGAAAGGTATGAGTAAAGACTTATTAGATGCTCAAAAAGGTGGAAGTAATAAGATTAATTTTATACCTAAGAGATTTGAAAAGATATTAAATCACTGGATGGAAGACTGTCATGATTGGTGTATTAGTCGTCAATTATGGTGGGGACACAGAATACCTGCTTGGTATAAAGATGATGAAGTTAAAGTACAAAAGGAATGTCCAGGAGAAGGATGGGTACAAGATGAAGATGTGTTAGATACTTGGTTTAGTAGTGCTTTGTGGCCATTTAGTACTCTTGGTTGGCCAAATAAAACTGAAGATTTAGAAAGATATTTCCCAACTGATGTACTTGTAACAGCATATGATATTATATTCTTCTGGGTTGCTCGTATGGCATTTTCATCTCTTAAACAAATGAATAGTCGTCCATTTAAAGATTGTATTATTCATGGACTTATTCGTGATAAGCAAGGAAGAAAAATGTCTAAATCATTAGGTAATGGAATAGATCCAATGGACTTAATAGATGAATATGGATGTGATGCGTTAAGATTCTATTTGACAACTACATCAGCTATGGGAATGGATATACGTTTTGATACTGATAAAGTAGCGTCTACTTGGAATTTCATTAATAAATTATGGAATGCATCTAGATTTGTACTTATGAAATTAGAAGGCTTTAAGAAAGAAGACTATACATTAAAGAATTTAGATGATAGTGATAAGTGGATTCTTACTAAACTTAATGAAACAATTAAGAAAGTTACTAAATCTATGGACAAATATGAACTTAATAATGCTGGAAGTGAATTATATTCATTTATATGGGATGATTTTTGTGATAAATATATAGAAATGTCTAAATTTAGTGAAAGTAATGAGACTAAGAGTACACTTTTATATACAATTACTGCTATAGTTAAAATGATGCATCCATTTATGCCATTTGTTACTGAAGAAATATATAGTAATTTTGAAATAAAAGATACTGATATTCTTCTTATGAGTGAGTATCCAAGTTATGATAAGAAACTAGTATTTAAGAATGAAACTAAAGAAATAGATGAATTGCTTGAATATGTAACATTATTTAGAAATAAGAAGGCTGAAAGTAAAATAACTAGTGAATTTGAAGTAATAGATTATAATAATAATGATTTACTTAATAAGATGCTTAAATTAAGTGAAAAGATAGTTAGTGAAAGTAAATATAATGATAAACTTACTATTGAGTTATATAGTTATAAATTTGATATATTCTTTGATAACTCTAAGAATAGTGAAGAAGAAGAATTAAAGCGTAAAGAAGAAATAGAAAAGTTAGAGGCATCTATAAGTAGACGTAAGAAATTACTATCTAATGAAAATTATGTAAATAAGGCACCTGAAGCTATTGTTAATAAGGAAAGAGAAGACTTAGATAAAGAAGAAAAGAGACTAGAAATTCTTAAAAAGAACTAGTCTTTTTCTTTTAAAAATGATATTATTAAAATAGGATGGTGAGATATGAAAAAGGGTGGATTTACTTTAATAGAGTTGCTTGCAGTTATTGCTATACTTAGTATGCTTGCTTTAATAGCTGTTCCTAATGCTATAGAAATATATAACGAAGGAATAAAGAAAGAGATGAAGATTCAAGAAAGCAATGTTAAAGATGCAGCTAACTTGTATGTAGAAGATTATTGTACTGATAGGATAGATGAAAGTTTAACTTGTCCTCGTACTTATGAAAATGGACATTATGATCAAAGACTTGGCTATATAGTTGAAAAATATGTATGTCTTAAAGATTTACAGAATGCTAAAGATAAATATATCAGTGATGTTAGATACAAGAATGATGATTGTGATGGATTTGTAGTGTATCATTTAGATGAGAGAACTGGTACTTATGGTGATGCTAAAACCTATTTGTATTGTGGCTATGGTGGACTTGATGAAAATGGACATATATATAGTTATAAAACAGATGACACAATAAATATAAATAATTATTTAGAATGTATTACTGCATGGAAAGCACAATAGAATTTGAAACGGAGAAAAAAATATGAAAAAGTATGGATTTACTTTAATAGAATTACTAGCTGTTATTGCTATACTTAGTATGCTTACTTTGATTGCTGTTCCTAATGCTATAGAAATATATAATGAAGGAATTAAGAAAGAAATGAAAGTACAGGAAAATAATGTTAAAGATGCAGCTAACTTATATGTTGAAGACTATTGTACTGATAAAATAGATGATAGTTTAACTTGTCCTAATACTTATGAATATGGAATAACTAACTCAATTACTGGTATTACAAGTGAAAAATATGTTTGTCTTAGAGATTTACAAAGTACTGACTTTAAATATATTGGTGATGTTAAATATAAGAAAGATGATTGTGAAGGATTTGTAATATACTATTTAAATGAAAAGACTGGTACTTATGATAATCCTAAAACATATTTATATTGTGGATGGAATAGTAATAGGTCTTATAATTATATGACTGATGAAACATTTAATAGAAATGCCTATAAAACATGTTTAATAAATGAATTACCTAGATGAAACTATTTTAGTTTCTTTTTCTTTGAAATTATTGTATACTTATGGTGGTGAAGGTTATGAATGATTCTATGGAATTTAAAAGTGCTAAAGAATTATATGATAGAGTGAGTCCTGCCTTATATTCTAAAGTTAAAGAAGTAAGAAACTTAGGATTTAAATACATCACTGAAAAAGATGTATGGAACTATTTAGTTAATAGTACTTGGAAGACTAAAAGAAACTTACAACTTCATGATTTAATAAGTGATATATTATATGCTGATAATAGTAAACTTAATGATTATGTAGTAGAGAAAATGAAAAATTTAAGAAAAGATGAGGAGAGATAACATGAAAAAGATGATTAAACCAATATGTATTTTATTGGTAATTGTAGTTGGTTCAATATTA
>CAKONA010000080.1 GCA_934096785.1 uncultured Bacilli bacterium
GCATTTAACTTATATAATAATGGAGGAGCTTCTAGATCTAAATTAACTGAATCTCATAATAGATTTGTACAAGAAATAGAAAATGATAAAGAAGAAAAGCTTAGTAGAACTCAACAACTAAATACAGTTAAAATTCAAGCATTAAAAGAACTAGGATACACAGAAATTAATAAAGAAAATGCATCAGAAGTTCTAAATAGAATGGCTGAAATAGAATCAAGAAAAGTTTGATTGACGGCATCATTAATTTGATGCTTTTTTCATGTTATAAGAGAGAGTAGAGGAGTACATTTAATTATATGTATTGAATAAAGACAACATTAATTAGTTTTATCATTCTAGTTAATAACCCAATTAAATACCATCAACTAAATACAATTATAATTTAAATATAAAATTATTTATATTATTATAATTAATATTTTTTTAAATGCTATTATTTGTAATATTTTATATAAGAAATTATTTGATAATAAAGATTTGTAAATTTATTAATTATCACTTGAAATTAATATTATTTTAGCATACAATATTTATAGAAGAAATCATTAAATTTATAACTGCTAATAATATATGTTATGTTAACTTCTATATAATTTGTAAATAAAAATTAATTTAAAATAACTAAAAATTATAGTTGTTTTTTTATTGCATAAATTCATTATTATTAAGTATTTATATAACACTGTTTCATTTAAATCAATCAATATAAAATATCATTATTAATATATAACTTATAATCTAAATTATATAATCAATCATTAATATATAATTATATGAATTTCTAAAACGCATCAAAATTTAAAAACCTATATAATTAATCATTTTTAATTTATATTATTTATAGTTTATATATGATAATTCCATAAGTAACTATCAAAATTCATAATTCGTAAAACGCATCGAGAAATCAAAAGATGGATAATTCTCCACCTCGATTCATTTCAATTATAATTTAAATATTACTAAAAGTTAAAAATACATATGATTCCATACTAAATTATTTTTTAGAGTAGACTCCCCTATTTTTTTATTTAAAATTAAGTAGGGGAAGCATCATAGAAAAAATGTAATACTAAATATTATTAAAGAACAAAATAGTCCATAAAACATATATCTAAAATTATTATAATCCTTAATTTCATTTAAAACATCATTAATTGCTAAACTAATCATAAGACCTGCAACAAAAGTAAGAACAAAGCTAAGAAAAACACCATTAATAAAATTTCTAAATAAGAAATATGAAATCAAAGCTCCCAATGGTTCTGAAAGACCAGAAAGTAGAGTAGCAAGTACCACCCTCTTCTTCCCTACACCGCTATAATAAAGAGGCATACTAATAAGAATACCCTCTGGAATATTATGAAGCATAATAGAAAGGCATAATTTAAAACCAAGTGTTCTATTAGTAAGAGTACCAAAAAACACAGCAATTCCTTCAGGAAAATTATGTAAAATCAAAGAAATCATACTTAAAATACCTATCTTATATAAAGAACCATTATTATCACTAATCTTATCATGAATCAATCTAACACTTTGATATCCAAGTAAAAAAACTAATATAAATATTAAAACACCAAAATAAAAACCATAATTACTAATAATACCTTTTAAACTAGAAGGAATCAAATCAAATAAAGAAACAAGTATCATTATACCCATACTAAAGCTTAAAGAAAATACAATGGTCTCCCCTACTTTCTTTGGTTTAAAGAAAATAAAAACACTACCTACTACAGTAGATACTCCAGCTATAAAAGACATTAATAAAGATAATAATTCATTATTCATAATAAATAGTATTATAAAACACATAAAATATTCTGTGTAATCACCAATTATTTCCATTAAGATATTACATATTAAAAAAGATAACAACCATAATAATAACAGGTGGTGATTAAAAATGGCTAATGCAAGAAGCAATTCTAGATGTAAGTCTAATGCTAGAAGCAATGCAAATTCTAAAGCAAGATCAAATGCTAGAAGTAATGCAAGAAGCAATTCTAGATGTAAATCAAATTCTAGAGCACGCTAATAAGTCAAAGGTATTCATATTTGAATATCTTTTTCTATGTGCTATAATATATAAAGAGGTAGAATATGAAAAGAAGAAGAAAATTAAAAAGAAAGAAATATAAACCACCATTTTATATATTAATATCACTAATAATTGGTTTACTACTATTAACTCATTTAGAAAATATAGGATTATTTAAAATTAATTATATAGAAAGTATAGAACTAGAAAATAACGAATTTAAAATACATTTAAAAGACAAATCTAATTTATCATGTATTGTTACAAATGAAGATAAAACACCTGATATAAACGATAAAAACTGGGTAAAATCAATTGATAATACATGCACAATCAAAATAGCTAATAATTACAATAACTTATATATAAAAAATGATAAAAAAATTGTGTATGATAACAACCACTTAGAATACATAAATATACTTAAAGATAAATTCTATCCTACTTATGAAGAAGAACAAGAAATACCTATAATATATCTTGGTAATAAAGATGAAATATCTATAGAAGTAAATAAAGAATATCTAGAATTAAATAATTTAAAAGTAAAACCTATTAAAAGTGGTAAATCAACTATAGAAATAGAAGCAAAAAACTTAAACAAATCAATTGAAGCAACATCATCTAAGTATTATGTACCTACAACTAAATTAACAGGAAAAGAAAATGTAAAATGTAACATAGTAACAGAAGAAGAAAATGATTTACTTGATGAAATTTTAGAAGCTAAAGTTAATGAAGTTGGAAATAAAACAAGAGCCGGTGTTGTTGAAGCAGCAAGATTCTTAACACTTCATTTCCCATATAAAATAGAATATTTCTATGAAAATGGTCGACTTGGAACTAATAAGATAGATGGTGAAGGACGTTATTACAAGAAAGGATTATATTTAAATAGTAGTCGCTACTCTTCTATATCTAAAAGTGGAAGTGGTCCTAAAGCATGGGGATGTAGCCTTTATAGTAGTCCAGTTAGAAAGAAAACAAATAATGGTCTTGATTGTAGTGGTTTTGTAAGTTGGGCACTAGTAAATGGAGGATTTAATCCAGGAGACTTAGGAGCTGGTTTCACAAGTACAAAGAATCTTACAGATTTAGGAGAACTAAAGAAAGTAACTACATCTTTAATAGAATCAAATAAAATAAAAGCTGGAGACTTAGTTCACAATTATGAAGCAACAGGTCACATTGGTATAATTATAGGCGTTGATGATAATAATTATTATGTCGCACAAGCTATATGGTATGACGATAATGGAGTTACTGTTACTAAGGTATCAAAACCATATATGCCTACTAAATTTCCTCATATAGTCTTAATGGACTCATATTATAAAGAAAGCGGAAATTATACAAATATGTGGTAAAACAAAAGAGAATTCATTTTATTATTTGAATTCTCTTTTTCATTTGCTATTCTATTCTTCTCTTAAAACAGCTCCACACATCTTATTAAGTGTTCTTGTAATAGCATCTAACTTACTATTAATTTCTTCACTTGTAAGAGTTGTATCCCCTGAATCAAATGTAAATCTTATTGTAATAGATTTCTTTCCTTCAGGTATTTGATTTCCTCTATATTCTTCAATAAACTTAATACCATCAGCTTTACTTCTAATATACCTAGTCATTTCTTCCCAAGTAACTTCTTCATCAACTATTAAAGATAAATCTTTTTCAACAGATGGAAGTACTGGTATATGTTTAAACTTATTAGTTCTAGATTCAAGAGGTACAAACTTATCACTATCCATTTCAAGAATTGCTACATTTGTTCTCTTAATCTTCGCTTCATTCATTGATTTAACACTTAAAAGTCCAATATAACCAATTATTTCATCATCTATTTTTATACCTAAATATGCATTTATATCAGCCCAACTAGGTTTATCACAAGAAGTAGTAAAGCTTAATTCCTTCATATGAGTATATCTAGCAATATTTTCAGCTACACCTTTAAGTTCATAGAAAATACTTCTAGCATCACTTCCTGTAATAGATAGAGTTAACATCTTTTTCATTAAAGGTAAAGTCTCATCTTCACTTGATTCATGATATTCACCCTTGCTAAATACTTGAGCCATTTCAAACATCTTAAATCCATCAAAATATCTTAAGTTCTTACTTATTGCTTCTAACATACCAGGAACTAAAGAACTTCTTAAATATGCTTCTTCTGGTGAAGGAGGTGTAGCAAGCTTAATACTATCTTCCTTATTAATTGAAGCAGCATTAATATATTTTTCATTTATCCAAGGATATGTAAATATTTCATAAAAACCACATCTTACTGCTAAATATTCTTTAAGTCTAGTTTCAAGTAATACCTTATTTTGAAGTACAGCATGATCAAAACTAATAGTTAATGGTTGTGCTTCAAAACTTTCAAAGCTAAGAAGTCTAGCTATATCACCCATAACATCATCCTTAAGTGAAACATCTCCAGTACTTCTATATGTAGGAACTACTACACTATATATACCATTTTTATAATTTACTTCATATCCTAAACGAGTAAGAACACGTGTAATAGTCTTATTATCTATCTTCTTACCAAGTCTTGTATCTAAAAATTCTTCGCTTACATCAATCTTTTCATTTTGAGTTTTAACTGGATATACATCATTAAATGCAACTACCTTTGATTCAGGGAATATTTCTTTAAATAATTTAAGAGCAAGATTAAGTCCATCATCAACTCTTTGTGTATCTAAATTCTTTTCATAACGAATAGATGCATCAGTCTTTTCATCAAATCTTTTACCAGTCTTACGTATAGTCTTAGCAGTAAAGTTAGCTATTTCTAGTACAATACCAGTAGTTTCAGGCAATATAGAATCTTTTTTTCCTCCACGTATACCAGCAAGAGCCATCGCATCATGTATATCGCTTATTACTAAGTCATCAGTAGTAAGTTTAATACTATTGTTATCAAGTAATAACAATTCTTCCCCTTCTCTAGCATTTCTAACTATTATTTTATTTCCATCAACATGTGTCTTATCAAAAGCATGAAGTGGTTGACCAACAGCAAGCATTACGTAGTTAGTAATATCAACAATAGCATTTATTGGTCTCATACCAGCCTTAATTAATGAAGATTGCATCCACATAGGACTTTTCTTTTCATATACATTATCTATTTCAACTGCAACATATCTTTGACATTTAGTAGTATCGTCTATTTCAACATCATATTTAGGAAGACTACTATCAATTTCTACCTTTTCAATTGGTTTTAAATCAAC
Source organism: uncultured Bacilli bacterium (assembly GCA_934096785.1). The sequence continues at coordinate 5,296 of CAKONA010000080.1, forward strand.
GTCATAAAT
>CAKONA010000081.1 GCA_934096785.1 uncultured Bacilli bacterium
GGTCTGCGTCAATTGCATGGTAATCAAAGTGCGTTGTTCTCCATGCTGAATTTACATCGTCTGCTGGGAATTGAAATGGTGTGAAGTCTGAAACGTCCATATAATCTGGTACAACTACTATACCTCCTGGGTGTTGACCTGTTGTTCTTTTGACTCCTGTACATCCCATAGCTAGTCTTTCAATTTCACAACTTCTTTTATCCATTATACCTTTATCTTCAAAATATCCTCTTACAAAACCATATGCGGTTTTTTCTGCGACTGTACCGATAGTACCTGCTCTATAAACATTATCTACTCCGAACAATACCTTTGTGTATTCGTGAGCTGATGCTTGGTTTAAATCTGAGAAGTTAAGGTCTATATCTGGTACTTTGTCTGCGTTAAATCCAAGGAATGTTGCGAATGGCATGTCTTGTCCATCTTTTATCATTTTTTCGCCACAGTTTGGACACATCTTATCTGGAAGGTCAAAGCCACTTGAATAATCTGCTCCGTAAGCTTTTCCGTTTTCATCTATAAATAGACTTGTCTTGCATTTACTACATCTATAGTGTGCTGGCAAAGGGTTTACTTCTGTTATTCCCATCATTGTTGCGACGAAACTACTACCAACTGAACCTCTTGATCCTACAAGGTATCCTTCATCGTTTGAGTGTTTAACTAGTCTTTGTGCGATTAGATATATTGGATCGAAGCCTCCACCTATTATACCTCCTAGTTCTTTCTTAACTTTCTTTTCTAGGCTTTTATCGTTAAGTTCTCCGTCTTCTTCTGTCCATTTATTTTTTACACTTTCTCCGATTAATTCTTTTACTTTATCAAATCCTTCTAGAAGAGTTTCATGAAGACGGTGGAATGTTTCGTTTTCTAAGTCTTCGTCTGTTATGTTTGAATTTTCTTCTTTAATTCTATCGTTCCAATACTTGAATATTGCATCTCCATAAAGTTCTTTTGAGATACGTTCTTCTATATTGTGAGGTAGTGGGTCTCCATACCATTCTTTTGCTTTTTCAAATACCAAATCTGTAACAACTCTTGGACAGTCTAAGTAGCTTTGACCATCATCTGCTTTGACTCTTGGACTGAAAGGTATTCCACCTGTATCGATGATAACTTCAAATTCTCCGACCATGTCACATATTTTATTTGTATTTGTTACTACTATTTCATAGGCTTTGTCTTTGTCAAGAAAATCAAAATCGTTTAACATTTCATTTGTTGTTCTAAAGTGTTGTGATGGAATATTTGTGATGTTACTTTTAGCAAGTGGATGTCTTCCTCCACCTGGTACTTTTTGATTTATGATAATTTCTCTATATATTTTATCTTCTCTTGTAAAGTGATGTACATCTCCTGTTGCGACTACTATTTTGCCTGCTGCTTGTGATGATTCAATTACTTTTTTAATGTGATTTTTAAGTTCGAATGAGTTAGCAAAGTCACCAGTTTGAATTAAATGATCGTATACTTCTGGTGGTTGTACTTCTACATAGTCATAGAAATTTATTATGTTAGTTAGTTCTTCTCCATCTTTACTTCTTGCTTCTTTGAATACTTCTGATTCGTAGCATCCACTACCAATTAGGATTCCTTCTCTTAATTCATTTAGTTTACTTCTTAGAATTCTTGGTGTTTTATAAAGGTATGTTGTGTTTGCTAAAGAGATAATCTTGAACATATTTTTAAGGCCAGTTCTATTAAGTGCGATTGCGTTAAAGTGGTAAGTTCTACCAAATTTATATATTTCATCTTTACTAATTAGTCTTTCTAAGTCACTTATTTTTTCATAGTTTTGTCCTATTAATTTTTGACACATTTTATGGAATACTAGTGCTGTGCCTTCAGCGTCGTAGTCTGCTCTATGGTGGCTTTCTTCATCAAATGGTACATTGTATCTTTTAACTAACGCTGATAAACTATGTCTTGCGTAGCCTTGATCTAAAGCACGTGATAATTCTAGTGTATCAATTACTGTATTTTTAAATTCTCCTAGATTATATTTTCTCATCGCACTTTCTATGAATGAAATATCGAATTTTGCGTTGTGTGCAACCATTGGAGAGTCACCAGTCCACTCTAGGAATCTCTTTGTAACTTCTTCTTCAGTGCCTGCATCTTTTACCATTTCATCTGTTATTTCAGTAAGTTCTGTTATTTTATCTGGTATATGTCTTCCAGGATTTATGAATTCATCGAATCTATCTATGATGGCGCCGTTTTGTATTTTAACAGCACCTATTTCTATCATTTGATCTCCCGATGCTGCATTGAAACCAGTTGTTTCTGTATCGTATACTACAAATGTTGTATCTTCTAAAGGTAAATCAGTTGGTCTTACCACTATTTCAACTGTATCGTCTACTAAAGTAAGTTCTGTTCCATAAATTCCTTTGAATTTCTTTTCTGGGTCAGTTTGTTTTTTATTATAACCTTGTATTATCCCGTAAGCTATAGGGAATGCTTGACATCCATTGTGATCAGTGATTGCGACGCCTCTATAACCCATTTCGATTGCTCTACTAACTAGTTCACATGTGTGAGCACCTAAGTCTAATTTAGTAAGTCCATCCATTTGGCTCATCATTGTGTGAGCGTGTAATTCTACTCTCTTTACTTCTACATCATCAGTTAGTTTCTTTTCTTTTCTTTCATATGTTTCGATGTCATTGATACCAAATTCATAGTCATTACTTCTTTGATTGTATTTTATGTTTCCTCTAAATTTATACCATTTATCCTTTTTAACATTTGAAAGAAGGTAATCATATTCTTCTTGTTTTCTTGTAAATATGTTTGCCATGATACTATCTGTGTAGTCAGTTAATTTAAGTGTTATTATGAACCAACCACTTTGTGTGCTTCTTGAATCTAGGCCAAATACTTTTGCTACTAAAACTACTCTATCTTCATTTGTTATAAGGTTCTTTATTTCAGAAGGTTCTCCTGCGATTGGATTTCCTTTTATTGTCCTTCTTGTTTCTTTATTAACTATTTTTTCAGTTACTACATCTAGTGTTTGTTTGAATTTTTCTCTTTCTTCTTCATTTATATTGGCATTTACTTCTACATCTTGAAATCCCATATCACTTAAGAATATTTCTATTTTTTCTTTTATTTCTTCTATTTTTCTTTGTTCAGCTGGATTTAGAACTTCTATATTAATAGTATTATTATCAAATGTTATTTTTGTTTTATCTATACATTTAAGCATTGGGCACTTACTAACTAAGATGTCAAAATAGTATTCAAAGTACTCTTTATAATATAGATTACTATTTTCTGTTATGAACTTAAATCTTACTTCATCTGCACCATCTAGTGTCTTTGCCTTAATGTATGTTTCTTTAAAAACGTCTATTGGAGGTAATTCATTAATATTGATGATCATAGTCATTCTGTTTTCCCTACGTCTTAAAAGTACTTCTTTTAAAGAAGCATTTTCATAGTATTTTAAATCTTCGTTATTAAAATCTATTGCGTTAAAAAATCTAACTAATTTATCATCCTTCATTTTACCTCACCCTTTTTAATTATAAGGTAAAAGAAAAATTATATCAATAAAGTTTGACATAATTTTTAATTTTATTTCCAATCTTTAGCATTTATTAGGTTTTCATATTTGTTCATTTGATTAAATCTTGTTTTTATGAATGATTGGCTTTTATATACATCTATCATTTCTAGTTTTTTATCATAGATGTCTTCGCTTATCTCAGGGGCTCCTTTTAGTTTCTTTATTCTTTTTTTAGAATAGTATCTTCCGAAATATTTAAGGTTTCCATTTTGATTTTTATTGTAGACTTTTGTAACAATTTTGTTTGTCATTTTATGATGTATATGTCCATATTCTCCATCAGGGTTGTGTGTTACGATGCTGTTCCACTGTTTCTTTTTCATTATATAGTTTATTTCAAATTCTATTTGTTTTTTATAACCTTTCCAGTTACTTCTTTTTCCTTTTCTTTTATCTGGTTTATCTAAAACAATAAGTCTATCATGTGATATTTTAAGTGCTTCTTCTATTTCACGTTCGCGTTTTTTATTAGTTCCACATGTTATACATACTACTAAATATCTATTTTTAAGTAATTCTTCACTTCCCCAAAGAGTTTCATCATCAGGATGTGCAACTATCATAAGATTATCTACGTTATTCCAATCATGGAAACGAAACATTCCGTTTTTTCTTAAGTATATCTTACTAAAAAGCATCATTGTGATAGAAGATAATAACAAAATAAAAAATATTATAATCTTTTTCATAGTTTTCCTCTTCTTACTATATTGATTATAATACTTTTAATTTATTTTTCAACTATTTTGTAGTTTTTTCTTTTTTAAGCGTTAATTCTTGTCCATTTTTTGCTTGATTTTTTAATGTTTTAAAGATTCCACTAACTCCTAAAACTGTGAAAAGTAATGCAAATATTAAATCTTGAACTATTGCACCTTTGAATTCAGCATCACTATATAGGAATGATATTACTTCCATTGATGGAGTAATTCCTTCTTTAATAATTAGTAGACATGGTATTACATAAAGTGTAGTAACGATTACTACTATTATTGAGATGATTCCAATTATATATGGAACTTTTGAATCCATTTTACCATTGAATTTTTTATAACCTAAGAATGCTCCGTATCCTATAACGAATGCTAGGAATGACCACATCATTTCTAAGTATACATACATTATTATCCATGGAATACTCGCGATTAGTCCACCTAAGATTGCGCCTAAAATTCCTAGTAAGTAGCTTTGTTTCTTTTCTGGCTTTATGCTTTCTATTTTTTCTTCTTTAGCTATTTTAGCTTCTTTTACTTTTTTAGTCTCTTTTGTCATTATTTTTTCTCCTTCATTGTTGGGAATAAGATTACATCTCTTATGCTCGCAGATTCAGTGAAGAACATTACAAGTCTATCTATTCCATAACCAATTCCACCTGCTGGAGGCATACCATATTCAAGTGCTTCTATGAAATCCATATCAATATCGTTTGCTTCATCATTTCCAAGTTCTCTTTCTTTAAGTTGACTTTCGAATCTATCTAATTGATCGATTGGGTCATTTAGTTCAGTGTATGCATTTGCGAATTCTTTTCCACCGATGAATAACTCAAATCTATCTACAAATCTTGGATCTTCTGGATTTCTCTTTGTAAGTGGGCTTATTTCTACTGGATGTCCATATAGGAATGTTGGTTGAATTAATGTTTC
>CAKONA010000082.1 GCA_934096785.1 uncultured Bacilli bacterium
TAAATACACTATTCCAATGTACAACGCAGCTAAATCTTTAGGAATAAGTCCAATTCATGTCGCAAGTAGAATCAGACTAGAAGTCGGTGCTTCAGGAAGTGCATCAACAGACGGTGGAAAATTCACATGGAAAGGAAAAGAATACAGCGGATATTATAATTTCTTCAACATTGGTGCTTATGAAACAACTATAGACGGAGTTAAATATTCAGCAGTAACAAGAGGTCTTGCATACGCAGCTAAACTAATTGATAGAGATGGACTTGCATGGAACAACATTGAAACAGCTATTAAAGAAGGAAGCGGAACACTCGCAAATAATTATGTAACTAAAGGACAACAAACAATATTCTATCAAAAGTTTAACATTGGCCCTAACGCAGGAAGTCCATATGCACATCAATACATGACAAACATACAAGCTCCAGCAATCGAAGGAAATGAAACATATAGTTCTCTTAAAAAAGAAAATCTATTAAATCTAAAATATACATTTGACATACCTGTTTATACAGATGGCACACTTCCAGAATACACTTCACTTCCAAAAAGTGGTGATACAAATAACAACCTATCTTCAATAAACGTAAGTGGCTACCCTCTTACACCTTCATTTGATGAAGATATCTTAACATATGATGTATATGTACCAAAAGATTTAAAAACTATAAATGTAGATGCTAAAACAGCAAGTACAAAATCAACACTTTCAGGAACAGGTTCAATCAATTTAGAAGATGATGAAACAGATGTAACATTAACAGTAACAAGTGAAGCAGGAGAAGAAAAGAAATATGTAATAACTATCAATAAAGTTGATGACCCTACTACCATAAAAATGGTACTTGATAAGAGTAACTTAAATATTAAAGATACAATGATTACTGGAATTAAACCTGAAACAAAAGCAAGTGTTATCAAATCTACCTTAAATACATCAGGAGCAAGAAATGTTGTAATCAAAAATGCAAATGGAACTATTATAGGAGACAATGACATTTTAGGAACTAACTACAAAGTAACAATATCTACTCTTCTAGAATCTAAAACATATACTTTAGTAGTAAAAGGAGACACTTCAGGAGACGGAAAAGTAACAATACTTGACTTACTTCAAGTAAGACTTCATATAACAGATGAAAACAAATTAACCGGAGTAAGATTACAAGCAGCCGATACTTCAGGAGATGGAAAAGTAACAATACTTGACTTACTTCAAGTAAGACTTCACATAACTGGAGATAAAAAATTATAGGAGGTAAAATGAAAAAAATATTAAGAACAATATCCATATTAATGGTATCAATTCTTTTCACTACTAATGTAAATGCAGCAACCGCTAATATAAGCGTATCAACTAGTAAAAGTCAAGTAGTAGTTGGAAATACATTCACAGTAACAACTAAGATATCAGGATCAAACCTCGGAGTTTGGGAATGGACACTAAACTATGACAGTAGTAAATTCAAATTAGTAAGTGGAGGTAACGTAAGACATGTCAGTGACTTCTCTGACAACGTTAAAAGTAAAACATGGACACTTAAAGCTATAGGTAAAGGAAGCGGTACTGTATCAGTTAAAGCAACAGGAGCTTACACAAAAAGTCAAGAAACTATGAAAGTAACTTCTAACTCTAAAACAGTAAAAGTAATTACACAAGCTGAATTAGAATCGAGTTATTCAAAAGATAATAATTTAAAAAGCCTAAGCGTTGATGGACTAACATTAGAGCCATCATTTGATAAAAACACAACTGACTACAAAGTAACAGCTGACAGTAATACAACAGAAATAAAAATAAATGCATCAAAGTCAGACTCAAAAGCTGACCTATCAGGAACTGGAACATTCAAAGTAACTGAAGGAGAAAACAAATTCATAGTAACAGTCGAAGCAGAAAATGGTTCAGTAAAAAAATACAACATCTTAGTAAATGTAACAGACCCAAATCCTATAACAGCAAAAATAAATGATAAAGACTATACTGTTGTTAAAAGAGAAAGCAATCTTACTAAACCAGAAGACTATGAGAAAAAAGAAATAACTATTAATGACTCAAAAGTACCAGCATTCTATAGCGAAGTAAACAATTTTACTTTAGTTGGGCTAAAAGACACTGATGGAAACATCATCTTAGCTCTTTATAATAGTGATACTAATACATTTAATGAATATAAAGAAGTTAAACTAGATCAAATAAAACTTTATCCACTTGAAATAGATAAAGAAATAACTGGTTACAAGTTAACAAAGATAAAAATAAATGATATAGAGTTTGATGCTTTAGTGCAAGATAACAGTGACTACAGTATAATACATGCTCAAAATATGAACAACGGAGAAAGTGAATACTACACATATGATTCTAAAACAAACACAGTTATTAGATACACTGATGAAATGATAAAACCACTTGAAAACAAAATAAACAAGTATGAAAAAATGATAATTCTACTAACTGGAGAAACAATATTAGTATTCTTTATTCTAATATGTATACTAATTGCTAAAATAAGAAATACTAAAAAAAGAAAACTAATGTATCGTATGAAACAAAAAGAACTTGATGAAAAAAGAAAACAAGAAGAATTAGAACAAACTAACGAAGAAACTAAAGAAAAAAAAGAAGAAGAGCCACAAGAAGAAATAAAAGAAGAAAAGCAAGAAAAACCTAAAAAGAAAAAAAAGAATAAAAAGAAATAGAAAGAAGTGTTAGCATGATAAGAAAAAAAATATTAAAAACATTTATAACTTTAATACTATTAGTAGTAGAAATAATAAGTTTATGTTTCTTTACCTACTCTTTAATTCTTTATGAAGGAGTCGAAACATTCTATAGAATATATGGAATAATACTACTTATTTATTTCTTCTTATTTCTAAGTTACCTGTTATTAAGAAGCATCAAAAAGAAAACACTAAGTTCATTCTTAGTACCAGCCATTCTAACAGTAATCATAATTGGTTGTGAATTTGGTGGTTTTTATTACCTAACTAAAATATATAATTCAATCAATGCATATAGTGATACATCAAACACATATTACAGTTCACTAGTAACTTATGATAAATCTTTAAAAAGTGAAAAAGATTTAAAAAATAAAAAAATTGGTATAGTAAATGACACTAAAGATATCGAAGGAAATATTCTTCCAAATGAAATAATAAAAAAACATAAGTTAAATTCTTCTAATGAAATAAAAGAATATGATTCAACTATGGAACTACTTCATGCCCTATCGAATAAAGAAATAGATGCTGCATTCTTTAGTCGTAACTACGCTGATATGTTCTACTCACTAGAAGGATATGAAAATATAAAAGAAGACACTAAAGTATTATTAGAAGAATCAAAAGTATATGAATCTAACGAAGAAAATATAAAAAGCGACACTGCTTCACTTGATAAACCATTCACAATGTTATTTATAGGAGTTGACTCATCTAAAGATGGAGTAACATCAGGTTATAATGGAGATGTACTTTTACTAGCAACATTTAACCCTACTACTCTAAGAGCAACAATCACATCAGTACCAAGAGATACATATTTAAAAACAGCATGTTCAAATGGAAACTATAGAAGAATTAATACAACTACCTGGGGAAGCTCATCATCATGTGCAGTTCAAACAATAGAAAAACTATTTGACGTAGACATTGACTACTATGCAAAAATCAACTTTAAAGGAGTTGTATCACTAGTAGATGCAGTCGGAGGAATAGATGTAGATGTACCTTATTCATTCTGTGAACAAAATAGTTCAAGAAGCTGGGGAAAAAACACAATATATGTTAAAAAAGGAAAACAACATTTAAATGGTGAACAAGCACTAGCATTCGCAAGAAATAGACATGGTTGGCCAAAACATTGTAGTGATGAATGGAATCAAGGTAACAGAAGTGACTTCCAAAGAGGTAAAAACCAAATGAAAATCATTATGGGTGTGGCTAACGCAGCTACTAAACTAAAAGATCCAAACGATGCAATCGCAATACTTGAAAAAATAAAATCTAACTTTCAAACAAACATAACTACTAAAGATGTATTATCACTTTACAACCTAGCCAAGTCAATCGTACTAAATGATAATTCAAACCTAGTAAATGTTCAAAGAACACAACTTAAAACATACTCAGTATGGGGAAAAGTATATGAACCTCAATCAAAAGGATATCCAGCAGTACAAATACCATACAAAGGAAGTATAAATGACATTAAAAAAGAAATAAATGCAAACTTAGGTAAAACAAAAATAGAACTAATCAAAAAAGCATCATTTGACTTAAACAAACTATATGAAGAAACACTAATTGGTCAAGGTACTTACACAGCACCTACCGTAAATACATTAAAAAGATTATCAAACTACAGTGTAAGTGAAATAAAATCATACGCAAGTAAAAACAAATTAAAACTTAAATTTATAGATTATAGTACTAATAAAGAAGTATCAATTGATTCATGGACTGATTATAAATTCCATAGTCAAAAAGAACATGTAGATACATTAATTGATCAATTAAGTTCACTTACAATCTATGTTAAAAAGAAAGCAGTATCAACTCCAGTAGAGAAACCAACAGAACCTACGCCTACCGAACCTTCAACTGAAACAAATGATACTACTAACGAAGCATAACAAAAGAGTTCAAACAAATGAACTCTTTTCTTTTTATAAATGTAAATTATTTTTAATAAGTTGATTTAATTCAACAGCATACTCCATTGGAAGTTCACTTCTAAATCTATCTAAGAATCCAAGTACTATTAATTCAGTTGCTTTCTCTTCACTAAGTCCTCTACTCATTAAATAAAATAATACTTCATCACTTATCTTAGAAACAGTAGCTTCATGTTCAATATTAGATGTTATGTTACTACAGGTATTAACAGGTATTGTATCACTCTTAGAAATACCATCCAATATTAATGTATCACATTTAACCATAGCTTCACTATTCCTTGCACACTTCTTTATATCCACTTTACCTCTATATGTAGAGTTTCCCCCTTCACTAGCAATACTTTTAGAAACAATATTACTCTTTGTATTTTTTCCTATATGTATCATACGAGCACCAGTATCTTGTATTTGACCCTTTTTAGCAACACCAATAGTTATACATGTACCACTTGAATTATCTCCTTTTAAAACACAACATGGATACTTCATAGTAATCTTAGAACCAATATTACCATCAATCCATTCCATT
>CAKONA010000083.1 GCA_934096785.1 uncultured Bacilli bacterium
GGATTAACTAAAGCTGATGCACAAAGAGCATTAGAAGCTACAATTGAAGGAATTACAACAGGTCTTAAAAAAGAAGGAAAAGTTGCCCTAGTAGGATTTGGAACTTTCCAAGCTAAAAAAAGAGCTGCTAGAGATGGAATCAATCCATTAACTAAACAACCAATTAAAATTCCTGCATCAGTTGCAGCATCATTTAAAGCTGGAAGCAAATTAAAAGAAGCTTTAAATTAATAAAGAGCCTTCGGGCTTTTTTTTATTGAAAAAAATTATTTTTGTGATAGAATAATTTATATGAAAGAGATTGTGGATAAAATTATTAAAGAAGGTTATGAATGCTTTATAGTAGGTGGATATGTAAGAGACTATTTATTAGGCACTAATTCTAAAGACATAGACATCATAACAAATGCTCATATAGAAGATATTGAAAGAATATTTGGAAGTATTGGTTCATCTTATAAAGAGTATTTTAGCTATCATATAATAGATAATAACTATACATATGATATAACATCTTATAGAAGAGAGTTAGAATACATCAATAATAAACCAATTAAAATAGAGTACGCATCATCATTAAAAGAAGACTTACAAAGAAGAGACTTTACAATCAATACATTCGTACTAGACAAAGATGGGAAACTACTAGACATCTTAAATGCTAAAAAAGACTTAGATAACAAAATAATAAAAGTAGTCGGAAATACTAAACAAAAGCTAACCGAAGACAAAACAAGAATTATAAGAGCAATTAGATTCTCATGTACACTTGATTTTAACCTAGATGATGAGATAAAAGACTTTTTACGAGTTAATGCATCATTTCTAAAAGAAATACCAAGAGAACTTATAAAAAAAGAACTAGATAAAATATTTGAATCTAATAACTATCAGAAATTCTTTAAGTTAGCTAGTGAATACAACCTAGATGAATATCTGAGTATCAAGCATGGTAATATAAAACCATCATATGATAAATACGGAGTATGGGCTCAAATAGAGACTACACTCCCTCTATCAAACAAAGAAAAGAAAATTATAAATGAAAGAAAGGAACAAAACTATGAGTGATTTAAGAAGCATATTTACAAGCAAAGACTTTATAATTAACTCTAACGTTATAAAATATATAAGTAACATAGATATAACATTAGATGAGTTTTTACTTGTCCTTTATTTCATTAATATATCTTCTTGCTTAGATACAAAAGATATACAAGATAAACTAGGATTCACTGAAGAAAAAGCATTTAATACATTTACTAGTCTTATAAATAAAAAATATATAGAAATGATTGTTACTAATAATAATGGAGAAGTAGTTGAAAAAGTAAGTTTAGATCCATTATATGATAGACTTGCTCTTAATAAAAAGACAGAAGATGTAAGTACAGACATCTACGCAATGTTTGAAACTGAACTTGGAAGAACCTTATCATCATTCGAATATGAACTAATTAATAAATGGTTAGAAAATGGAATAAGCGAAGAAACTATAAAAGGAGCCCTTAAAGAAGCAATACTAAATAACGTAAGGAACTTTAAGTACATAGATAAAATAGTCTATGAGTGGTCTAAAAAAGGCATTAAATCAAAAGTAAAAGAAGAAAAACAAAACACAGAACTATTTGATTACGATTGGTTAGATGATAATGAATAAAGAAGAAATAAATGCCTACTTAGATACACTATTTCCAAATCCAAAATGTGAACTAATCTATACTAAAGATTATGAACTACTTTTATCAGTAATGCTCTCAGCTCAAACAACAGATAAAAGAGTAAACATGGTAACAAAAGACTTATACAAAGAATATAACACATTAGAAAAATTAAATACTCTTTCAGTAAGTGACATAGAAAACGCTATTAAATCAATTGGTTTTCATAAAACAAAAGCAATTAACTTTAAATACATAATAGAACACTTACTTCCACTAGGATATGTTCCAAATGATAGAAAGTTCCTAGAATCATTAAAAGGAGTAGGTAGAAAAACCGCAAGCGTAGTTTTAGCAGAACTATATAATGAGCCAAACTTCGCAGTAGATACACATGTACATAGAGTATCAAGACGCCTTGGTATAACTAAAAGAGATGATGATGTATTAAAGACAGAACAAAAAGTAAAGAAGTACTTTAATAAAGAAGAATGGAACAAAGTAAATTCACAGTTCGTACTATTTGGAAGATACTATTGTAAAAGTATAAAACCAGAATGCAGTACATGTAAATTAAAACATATATGCAAAGAAAAAATCCTAAAATAATTAGGATTTTTTTTAATTTACAGTAACTGTCTGTACCTTAGTCTTAGTAGTATTAACTCCATTATAACTAAATGTAATAGTATAAGTAACTTTATAAGTTCCAACATTCTTAGTAATATCATTAAGTAGTAAGCTAGTTCCACTTTCATTAGTAACACTAGTAGCAGCTACCTTTAAATTAGTTACACTTGATAATATACTGTTTCCATTTAATGTTATATTTTCTATATAATTACTACCAAGTTCATTATAACTATCTCCAACTTTATAAGAGTGTGTAAGTCCAGTCATAGATACTTCATAATTTGTTCCAACTGGAGTATCACCATCAAATAGTATCTTAATTCCATCAGATTGATTACTCTTAAATATTGAATATGTACTCTTTATAATAGCTCCATCATAATATCCAGAGTAGTTATTTAAATTAATTGTATAATTTGTATCTGCTGTCCATCCAACATAAGTACTCTTAGTACCAGAAGTTAAATATACTGCAAATCCAAACTTACCAATCTTACTATTATTGTAACTCTTACGTTTATTTAAGTACTTTTCAGCCCATATAGTATATCCTGTACTAAAGTAATTAGTTAAGTATTCATCACTTATTGCATCAGGAGTACCAGGAGAAGTCCAAGATAATTTTAATGTTCTTCCTTCAAGTGAATATGTATAATCAGTAGGATCACTTAATTTACTAAATCTTGTAGATACTTCACTAGGTTCAGTACCACTTATAAATATATAACTTTTCTTTAAATCACTTGGTGTATATTGACTAGGTTTTTGAGCAGGTATAGTTTCTAACTCAACTTCAGTTGTAACTAATCCACCAGGATTTTTAAATTTAACATTCTTATTATGTATTTTATTATTTATTTCAGCTTGTATTTTCTTTCTTTCAGTAACAGCAGGACCGTTTACTAAATAATGTTTATTCTTAACAGCATCAGCAGTTAACCAAGTAGGGTAACCATACCATATCGCAACACTATAATCATTTGAGAACGTAACTGTCCATGCATCTGGAATAACTGAGTTAGTTAAGCCAAATTTCTTAAGTAAACTTGTATCATATGATGTAGTACCAGTCTTAGTTGCTAGTTGTGTTCCTGAAACTCTAACATTAGAAGGAGTAACACCTTGAAGCACAGTTGATATTATATATGCAGTTTGTGGTTTCATAACCTTTTGACGAGTAGTATCAGGACTATATTCTTCACCAGTCTCAGTATAAACTATCTTAGTAAATGAATAAGGACTAGTATAATAACCACCAGAACCAAATGATGAATAAGCAGCAGCCAGTTGTACAGGACTAACTCCATTAAATGCACCAATTGAATAAGATTCAGGAAGAGTAGTAACTCCATCAGGTGGATTAATACCAATTGACTTTATAAATTTAACTTTTTCTTCATTACTTGTAAGTTTAAATGCTTGTAAAGCACATGTATTCATAGATTTAACTAAGCAATCTCTCATACTCATAAATCCACTATATCTATTATTAAAGTTTCTCATTGTACCAGCACCATATGGAGTCTCATCATCAACGAAAGGGCCATAAGTACTAAGATTTGCATATTCAATCGCAGGTCCATAATCCATTATAGGTTTAATTGTTGAACCAGGTTGTCTCTTTGTTTGTCCCCAGAATGTAGCCATATTCATTGTTAAAGCACCAGTCTTATTACGTCCAGCACCTACAGCAACAACAGCACCAGTTTTATTATCAACAATTCCAACACCAACTTCAACTTTGCCATCTTTAAATTTATGATTCTTATAAAATGTATTTATAACATCTTGTTTATCTTTATCCATTGTAGTATATATTGTCATCGGAACATTATAAGGGTTATTACCAGTCTTATCAATAATTTCTTGAACAACTGTATCTATAAATCCTTGATATTCATTAGTACTACTAACACCACCTTCTAAGAAATCCTTAATCTCAACAGAAGTACCAGCCTTATATTCAGTATCACTTATATAACCGTGTCTTTTCATTAAATATAATACTGTATTCTTACGACTATTAGCATCATTAGGATTAATATAAGGATTATATCCATTAGGAGACTGGAACATACCAGCTATCATAGCAGCTTCAACTAAATTCAAATCAGTAACATCTTTATTAAAATAATACTTACTAGCTTGTTGAACACCATATATATTACCACCCATACAAGGAGTATTTACATAATATTCAAGTATTTCATATTTAGTAAAGTTTCTCTCTATCTTAAATACAGACATATATATATCAGTAAACTTTCTTATTATACCTTGAATACCAGTAGCATTCGTAGATGTAAATGATAACTTAGATAATTGCATTGTTAGAGTAGAAGCTCCACCACCACCACGTCCTAAGACTTGACTAATAGAAGCTTTTAAGAATCTTGGAGCATCAAATCCATTATGTTGAAAGAACCTTGAGTCCTCAGTTGCAATTATAGCGTCTACTAGTACTTGAGGTAACTCATCATAAGTAACTTTTTCTCTTTGCTCAGCTCCAAGTGAAGCAATCAGTGTACCCTTACTATCAAGTACCTTAGTAGCTTCTTTTTCAAACATTCTTTGTGCATCAAACTCAGGAGCACTCTTAACTATGTAGTAGCAAAATCCAATACCGCCTATAAATCCAATCAAGGCAAGTATCATTACTACAACTAAAGCCCAATACCAAAACCTACCATTCCTTTTTCGTTTGACAGAACCTCCGTCAACATCATTTCTTCTCATACCTTCATCCTTCTTTTTCCTTTTAATTTTAAAGTCAATTTTTTTCATACTCACTCCTTAAAATAAGCTTTATCTACAGCATCTAAATATTTAAGTCTAGGTGTATAACTTTCACTAATCTTATAACCATATTACTTAATATAACTAAATTCCATA
>CAKONA010000084.1 GCA_934096785.1 uncultured Bacilli bacterium
ATAATAAAAAAACATAAGTTAAATTCTTCTAATGAAACATTTAAAGAAATTAATGCTGAACAAAATTATAATCAAGGTAAGAATTTTAATGGTGTTTTAGGAGTGAATGAATATAAAGAAACAACTGCAAATTTTGAAACTGATAGTTGGAGCGATATTATTAGTAATGTAAAATTAGGCAATACAAATGGATATAATGTTGGGGATACTAAAGAAATTGATTTAGGAGACTTAGGTAAACATATTGTAAGAATAGCAAATACTTCAACACCAAGCGAATGTTCTACTGAAGGATTTTCGCAAACTGCTTGTGGTTTTGTTATTGAGTTTGTTGATAACATAACACATTATAAAATGATAGATTCTACTTCTGCCACAAATGCTGGTGGTTGGCCTACTACGGATGCATATCGTTATTTAAACAATGATATATATAATTCTTTTCCATCTGATTTGAAAGACTATATAATAGATACTTATGTTGTATCAGGGCATGGAAAAGATGTTACTGATAATCTTATTTCTAATGACAAATTATTCTTATTAGCACCTGTTGAAATGTTTGGTGATATTTCTTCTTGGGGAAACGGATATACGTATGATTATGATAAGAATGTGACAAGACAACTTGATTATTATAAAAGTATTGGAGTTACTGGTACAAACTATTCTGGCGTTGTTAAAAGTGATGGATATTGGTTGAGAAGTGCATATGCATATACTGATAAGAATTATTATATGATTAATGTAAAAGGAGGCTGGGATGATTCAGTTATTTATTCTGTTTTTCTTCCTGCTGGTATTTCACCTGCTTTCAGATTAGGATAAGCAATATTATTTTATAATATGGCAATACTATAATGGTGTTGCTTTTTGATTGTATGTGTAAAGTAAGTATAAAGTAGATATCTTTTTCTAAAAAAGTAAGATATAATTTATATAAGGAGAATGATATGTGCGGAATAGTAGGTTATAAGGGAAAAAGAAATGTTAAAGAGGTATTGTTAAACTCTCTTGAAACTTTAGAATATAGAGGTTATGATTCAGCAGGTATGGCTGTTCTTGATAAAGGAAAGGTTAGAATAGTTAAGTCTGTTGGTAAAATAGAATGTTTAAGAAATAAAGTAAAAAGGTTTGACTTTGATAATGCAAGTTGTGGTATTGCTCATACTAGATGGGCTACTCATGGAAAGGTTAGTGAAGAAAATAGTCATCCTCATAAAGTTGGAAGAGTAGTACTTGTACATAATGGAATTATTGAAAATTATAAAGAGATAGAAGAGTTAGTAAAGAATTATAAATTTAAAAGTGAAACTGATACTGAGAGAGTATGTGCATTAATAGATTCATATTATAATGGAGATAATGAACTTGAAGCTATTGAAAAGGCTATTGAACAAGTTAAGGGTAGTTATGCTTTAGGTATTATGTTTGAAGGAAAAGATAAACTATATGGAGTTAAGAAGGATGCTCCTTTAGTACTTGGAGTTGGAAATAATGAATATTTCTTATCTAGTGATATATCTGCGTTTTTGAATTATACTAAGGAACATATATTTCTTGAAGATAATGAAATTGTTGAAATAGGTGATGGTTTTGATATCTATTATAATGGAATAATAATACCTAAGAAGACTGAGACTGCTAGTTATGATATGGAAAGTGCTCAGAAGGGTGGATATGACCACTTTATGGTTAAGGAAATCAATGATCAAGAAGAGGTTGCTAAGAAGTTATATGCTAAATATATAGTTAATGACTCTGAATTTAGTGATGCTGTTGTTGATTTAAGTAAATATAAAAGAGTTGATTTTGTAGCATGTGGTAGTGCTTATCATGCTGCTTTAGTTGGCAAATATTTTATAGATAAGTATTCTACTGATAGAGATTTTTACTGTAATGTATATCCTGCGAGTGAGTATAGATATACTAATCATTATTTTGATAAGGATGTTCTTGTAGTAGTATTATCTCAAAGTGGAGAGACTGCTGATACTTTAGCAAGTCTTCGTATGTGTAAGGAAGAAGGTGTTGATACCTTGGCAATCGTTAATGTTGTTTCATCAACAATTGCTCGTGAAGCTGATATGGTTATGCCTATGCTTGCTGGACCTGAGATATGTGTTGCGACTACTAAAGGATATTTTAGTCAAAGCTATATATGTAGTTTACTTGCATTAAAACTTATGTATAGAAAGAGAATTATTGATAAGAAAGAATTAGTTAGAATCTTTGAAGAATTTAAGAAGTTACCAAAGTATATTAAGAAAGTTATTAATTGTGATGATTACTTAAATGTAGCTAAATCTATATATAAAGAAAAAGATATGTATTATATAGGTCGTGGAATTGATATATATAGTTGTTATGAAGCAAGCTTAAAACTTAAAGAAATATCATATATTCATAGTGAATGTTTTGCGGCTGGTGAACTTAAACATGGACCAATAGCGTTAGTATCTAAAAATACACCTGTAATTGCTTTATTAACTGAATTCTCTGTTAGTGATAAAACAATAAGCAATGTTATTGAGGCTAAAAGTAGAGGTGCTAAGATAATAACTATCAGAAAAGAAAGTATTAATATAGATAAAAATATTAGTGACTTTGATATAGTTGTTCCACTTACTAGTGAGTATTGTCAAAACTTAGTACTTATGGTTGCATGTCAGTTATTAGCATACAATGTAGCTAAATTAAATAAATGTGATATAGATAAACCTAGAAACTTAGCTAAAAGTGTAACTGTAGAATAGAATAATAACTCTATTAGGAATACTAGTAGAGTTTTTAAATTTGTTGTTATTTACTTTTGTTACACAATATAATATAATGTATGTACGAAAGTAAGTGATGAAATGAACAAGGAAAAAGAATTAAAAGAATTTTTAAAGAATAATCATGGTTATATTACAACTTCTGAATTAGTAAGTTTGAATATTTGTAAGCCTTGTATTGAACATTATGTGAAACGTGGAATTATTGAAAAAGTTTCTCATGGTTTATATATGGATACTAATTTAATTGAAGATGAATATTATATTTTGCAAAGAAGATATCCTGATGTTGTTTTTTCTTATAATACTGCCCTTCATATATTGAATTTGACAAATAGAGTGCCTTCTAAAGTTGATATATCTGTTCCTAGAAATAAGAGAATTAGAGGAAATTACAATGTTCATTATGTCTCTTTAAAAAAATATGAAATTGGTATTATAGAAGTGTTGACACCACTTAATAATCCTGTTAAAGTATATAATGCTGAAAGATGCATATGTGACATATTAAAAGAGAAAGATACTTTTGATTTAGAACTTAGAAATAAGATTTTAAACTATTACTTTAGTAGTAAAGATAAAAATATTGAGTTACTATTAGAGTATGCTAAAATATTTAATATTTATGACAAAGTTAGTTTGATTATGGGGGTGATGATGAAATAATGAATATTAAAGATTTTAAATCGAAGATTAAAGAAATAGAAAGTAAAAATAATCTAAGTCATTATGAGACTTTACAACGTTTTATGTTTGAAAGAATATTGGAAAGAATTTCAGTTTCTGATTATTCTGGCAATTTTATATTAAAAGGTGGCTTATTATTATCTGCTATGTTTGGTATAGATAATAGAACTACTAAAGATATGGATACTACAATTATAGGTATAGATATATCTAAGGAAAATATGATAAAAATTCTAAATGAAATATTAGCTATTAAATTAAATGATGGAGTAAAGTTTAATATTGTTAATGTGACTGATATTAAAGAAGATGATGAATATGGAGGAAATAAATACCATATAGTAGGAGAAACTTTTAATTTAAAAATTAATTTAGAAATAGATATATCTACTGGAGATAGAGTTACTCCAAGAGAATTAAAATATAGTTATCCTTTATTATTTGAAGATAGAACAATAATAATTAATTCTTATAATATTGAAACAATTTTAGTTGAAAAGATTGAGACAATATTAAGAAGAGGAACTTTTAATAGTAGAATGAAAGATTATTATGATGTTTATTATTTTTTAAGCAATATGAATAATGAAATAAATATGGAATACCTAATAAAATCTTTCACTAATACTTTTGATAAAAGAGATTCGATGAGTTACTTAAAAGATTATATACAAATATTAGATAATATTGAGAATAGTTAAAACATGATAAATCAGTGGAATTTATATAGTAAGAAATATAAGTATGCTAACCATATAGAGTTTAATATAATAGTTCATTTAGTAAAAGCATTAATTTTAAAATTAAATATTGTATGAAAAAAGATGTGTAAAATTTATGAAAATGTATTATGTTTGATAGAAATAAAATTTTTATTATAGTATAATCATAATAGGAGTTTTGATATGGGATTTAATTTTAAGAAACTTAGAAATAATATTGCATTTTTTATAGTAGCTATTCTTGTGATAGTTGTTTTAACTATATTAAATTATGTATCTGATAGAAAAGTAAATTCTCTTGATAAATCTGATCTTGTAGATGGAGAAGTTAATATAAATAAGCTTGTTATAAATGAAATTATGACATCTAATAAAGGCGCTTATGCTGATAGTAATGGTAAAATATATGATTATGTAGAAATATATAATGGTAATGATAAGGATATTAATCTTAAAGATTATGGTCTTAGTGATGAAGAAGATAAGGTTAAGTGGGTATTTCCTGAAACTATTATTGGACCTAAAGAGTATGTTGTTGTGTTCTTAAGTGGCAATAGAAGTGAAGGATTGTATGCTAACTTTAAACTTAAGGCTTCTGGTGGAGAAGTGATGACTTTATTTAAACCTAATGGTAAGGTGGTTGATGCTGTTACTACAGTTTCACTTGATGGAAATAATGTTATGGCTCGTGATTTGGATGGTAAGTGGGTTGTTCAAACTGAGGCTACTCCAGGACATGCGAATACTAAGGAAGGAAGAGGTGAATTCTTAGCATCACTTATAAGTGATGAAGATAAAGTTGTTGAAATAAATGAAATACTTGCGAATAACAAAGGCAACTTTAAAAATAAGAATGGTGAATATAGTGGATATATTGAAGTTAAAAATGTAAGTAAAAACAGAGTTAATCTTGCTAATTATGGACTTTCTAATAGTGAGATTGCTTCATTTAAAT
>CAKONA010000085.1 GCA_934096785.1 uncultured Bacilli bacterium
TCTCGCAATATAATTATATATCATTTTTTCTAAAAATAAAAGACCATTGTCAAATTTTACTTTGTCAACAGTCTGAGTCCTCGATGAGGACTTTTTATTTATCAAAAAGATAGAATTAAGTTATTTGTGTTGTTATTACATTAAATTATATTTTCAAATAAAAAGCATAGTTTTTGATGACTATGTTTTTATATTGTTAAAGTTTGCTTTTTAGCTTTTTCACTTTCTTCGTATCTTTGATTTCTTTCTTGTAGTTTTTCAACTGTTTCTCTTATTTCTGAAGTTACTATCTTATGTGTTTTTCTCATATAAGTTTCATAGAATTCTGCTCCTCTTTTTGAGTAGAATGTAACTATGTTTCCTACGTATTTTCCCATCATTATTGTGCATCTTCTATCGAATGTTTCACATATAGCGTCGATATCTTCTCCTCTTTCAAGAGCTTCCATTAATTTTAATGATACTTCAATTTCTTCACCGTGATATGGAGAGTTTGCACTTTCGATTACGGTATTTGCCCAACCTTCACGAAGTTCTTTATAAGTAAGATTTTCTCCTCTTTCTATCCATTCATTAGAATTATCTAATGCTTTTAATGTTTCTTCTTCTTCACTTTTTAAATATGCTTCTCTTGATTGTTTTCTTTCTTCATCTTTTTCTTGCTTTGTCTTTCCAAAACGTATTAGATAAGCAGAATCTTCATTTTCAATTTGAGATGTGTGAATAATGCATCCGTTAAAGTTAATAAACGCTTTATGATTTATTTCTTTATAATATAATAATGCTTGAACTGCTTTGTCAAAGTCTGTTTCTCCTTTGAATACGTTT
The DNA here is from genome assembly GCA_934096785.1 of uncultured Bacilli bacterium. The sequence continues at coordinate 829 of CAKONA010000085.1, forward strand.
ATGTCTTCATATGTTATTTCTCTTTCCATAAATAACCTCCCTATGCGTTGTATTTTAACATATATATTTAAAATTTGAAACGTTTTATTATTTGTTTTTTTGATTTTCTTTCTAATAATTCGTTTTCTTTTCTTTTTTCTTCTAGTAACTTAGCTGTTTCTTTTGTTATGCTTCTGCTTGTTGCTTCATAGAATTCTATTCCTCTTTTTGAAAATGTGAACACTGTGTTTTTTACGAGTGTTTCTAGTAGTCTTGAACCTGATGTTAGCATTTTGAATGTACTAATTACTTCATTTAAATCTCTTTTATTATTAAGTGCATACATTATATTTAAAGATATCATTATATCTTGGCCATGAAATATGAATGATGAAGATTCTCTTACTGTTTGACACCACTTATCATAGTATTCTTCATATATAAGACTTTGCCCTTTTTTAATCCATCTATTTATTATTTCTTCTTTAATTTGTAACTCTTCTTTCATAGTATTCCTCTTTGATTTGGTATTATAACAATCTCTTTAATCATTTTCAATCAAAATAGTGTTTAATATATGTAAAGTAATCTTCTAATTATTTTAATTTATAGTATAATTTTAGATAGGTGATTTAAATGATTTATTATTTTATTGGAATTAAAGGAAGTGGCATGAGTTCACTTGCTCAAATAATGCATGATTTAGGATATAATGTAACAGGAAGTGATAAGCCTGATCATTTCTTTACTGAGGTTGGTCTTAGAGAAAAAGGAATACCTTTTCATGAATTTAATCCTGATATGATTACTAAAGATATGATAGTAGTACAAGGAAATGCGTTTAATGATGATTTTCCTGAAGTTGTAAGGGCTCATGAACTTGGTCTTAAAATATTTACATATCAAGAGATGATTGCTCATATAACTAATGATACTAAATTAATTGCTGTATGTGGATGTCATGGTAAGACTACGACAACTACTATGATGAAAACTGTTCTTGAAAATATTGGAGTTAATTATTTAATTGGAGATGGAACTGGATATGGCAAAAAAGGAAATGAGTACTTTGCTCTTGAAGCATGTGAATATAAGAGACATTTCTTAGCATATAATCCATATTATACTATCGTTACTAATATTGAACTTGATCATACGGATTATTATAAAGATTTAGATGATGTAATGAGTGCATTTACTGAATTTGTAAATAAGACTCGTGGGACTGTTATTATGTGCGGAGATGACATTAATAATAGAAAAATTAAGACTGATAAACCAGTTTATTATTATGGATTTAATGATGATAATGATGTTATTGTTAAAAATATAACACATAATGAAGAAGAAACTAAAGCGGATGTTTATATTAAAGGTGAATTATATGATACGTATACTTTTCCTTTTGTAGGAGATCATTTACTTTTAAATGCTTTAGGTGTTATAACTGTGTGTTATCTTGAGAATCTTGATAAAACTGAAGTAAGAAATCAAATAATGAAGATACAACATGCTAAGAGAAGATTCATTGAAGAGAAATTTAGAAATAATATATTAATTGATGATTATGCTCATCATCCAACTGAAGTTAAGGTTACTATTGAGGCTGCTCGTAAGAAGTATCCTGATAGAGAGATAGTAGCACTATTTAAAGCTCATACAAAGTCAAGAGTTAAATTCTTTCATAAAGAGTTTGCTGATGCATTAAATGAAGCTGATAAAGCATATGTTCTTGATATTGGAGAAGATAGAAAAGAAGTTGGATATGACGATGTTACATGTAATGATATAATTAAAGACCTTAAGAATGGAGAACATATATCAATTGAAACTGCTGATAAGTTACTTAAATATAAAGATACTAATGCAGTACTTCTATTTATGAGTAGTAAAGATATATATGTACTTGAAAATAAATATAAAGAGATAGCTAGTAAATAGTTATCTCTTTTAAACTAAGAAAAAAGAAGGACTACTCTCTTCCTTCTAATCTACATAATAAGTCAATTTTAAACATTTCTTTTTGAGCATTTGCTTTAGAAATCATTATTCCTTTATAAGCTGTTAATTCTGATTTATGTCCATCTAATAATATATCTTTTGGTTCTAAGTTATTTAACATAACTATGTTGTTGTTTTTATAAACTGTATAGTTTAGTTTAACTTCTCCATATACTTTTACAAATAGTGAATCTGTTGGTAATCTTAAATCATATGTTTCAGTTTGTTCATGTTTATTAATTGAAACTAATTCTCCTACAAATTCTCCACCTCTTAATTTTGGATAAAAATCAAACATTAATTTTTTGTATGCTACCATGTTGTATTTTTTTAAACTTCTTTCTAATTTTTTGAAATTATTTTCATCTAAATAATCTAAAATATATCTACCCTTCATAATCATCAAAACCCCCCTTAATGATTTAGTACATAGATTATACCATATTTTTTTAAATTTGTCAAATAAAACTTGTTTCTTGGACTTTTTTGCTTTCTTGAATACTTATTTGTATTTTTGATTTTTGTCTCTTATATGGCTTTAAAATATGGTTTTATCTATAATTTATATATTAATATTTCATTATCAGTTTCATCATTCTTTAAAAATTTAAATTCATCTATATGTTTACCTAGTCTTCTAATGAGTGAGAATAGTTTTGTTGTCTTTAAATCTCTTATTTTATCTTCACTGTCTACTATATGTTTATACCACTCTCTTTCATATTCATATGCTCTTCTTTCATATCGATTGCTTATTGAATCATTACTATAAATTTGTTCTACTAAGTCTTTTGGCCATCTAAGTGGAAATGTTTCTTTTTCTGTTTTGCTTAGTATTTTATGGTATTCATAGTTTAATTCTTGATTAGTTGGTACTTTTATAGTACGCACTCCTTCTTTTCTTAGAATTTTTATTAGTTCTATTAATGGAAATATTTGATTAGGATGTACATCTGTAATATCTATTCCTTTATTGAGTTTATAAAGTTTTCTTTCTATTTTTTTATTTGTGAGTGCTATTTTGTTATTTTGAACTCCATAGATGTAACATACTTTTTCACCATTTTCTTCTCTTATAGCGTAATGTATATGTGAAGTGTTATGAGAAGTTATTCCATCTGTAAGTGTGAAATGTATGCTTTTAGCTGTTTCATCCCATGTATGATTTGCTTCTATGTGAGTTATAACATCATAGCCTTCAAATTCATCTATTTTGTTGTATAATTTATATTCATCAAGTGTTTTATCTTCAATAAATGATATTTCTCTATTTAGAAAGTTAATTACATCATTAAAATCGTTCTTTGTCATTCTAAGCCATATTCTTGATAATACTTCTTTTGCTATGTCTTTTTTATTAATTTGTTCATTATATTCTTTATAAAGATTTATTTGTTCATTTATTAGTTTTGTAAGTAATGCAAAAAATTTAACTGGATCATTTATGTATATTTTGTATTTACTTGTGTAATTATAACTTTTAATTCTTTTAATGTCTTCATCTGTTATATTGTAGTATTTATCATATGGGTATGTTTTTACATATTCTAAAAGAGCATAGCCTTTTTCTGTAAATATAAAGTCTATATTTGGTATTTCATTTTCTACTTTAATTGATGGTATTGTCATTAAAGTAAAGATTTCTACTACTTCTCTTAAATCTACACTATCCATAATTTATCCCCTTAATAATGTGCATATTATACCATATTTTGGACTTTTTTTCAAGAAAAAAGTAGTATTTCTACTACTATAAATTATATTTCTTATTTTCAATGCATTCGTTTAATTCTTTTACGAATTCATCTAAGCTAAGACTTGTTGTGTCTGTACTACCAAATTTACGATAACTTATTTTATTTTCATTCATTTCAGTGTCTCCGATAATTAATGTTAATGGCATTTTCTTAGTTTGGCTTTCACGCATTTTATAACTTAGTTTTTCATTTCTGTCATCTATTTTTACCCTTATTTTGTTCTTTTCTAGAGTTTCTTTTAGTTTGTTACAATAATCCATATGTATTTCTGTATTTACTGGTATTATATTTACTTGAACTGGAGATAACCATAATGGGAAAGCTCCTGCATAATGTTCAATTAATATACCAATGAATCTTTCGATTGAACCATAGATTACGCGGTGTAACATAACTGGTCTTTTTTTAGTGCCATCTGAATCAATATATGTAAGGTCAAATCTTTCAGGTAGGTTCATGTCTAATTGGATTGTTCCACATTGCCATACTCTTCCTAGTGAGTCTTTGATATGGAAGTCTAATTTTGGTCCATAGAATGCTCCATCTCCTGGGTTTATTTTACAATCA
>CAKONA010000086.1 GCA_934096785.1 uncultured Bacilli bacterium
GTGTGTATAGTGCTAGAAGTGGGCTTAATACATTATTATTAGATGAAGAGATGCCAGGAGGACTTTTAAATAAGATAAGTATTATTGAAAATTATTTAGGATTTAAGAGTATTACTGGTAGTGATTTAGCAATCAACATGTATGATCATGTTAAAAATGAGAATGTTTCTTTTAAGCGTGAGAAAGTGGTATCTATTAAGGATATGAAAGAATATAAGGTGGTTGTCACCACGAAAGCAGAATATAAGACTAAAGGTGTAATAATAGGTATTGGAAGAAAACCTCGTAAGAGTGGTATCTTAAATGAAGATAAGTTTAAAGGTAAAGGTATTAGTTATTGTGCGATATGTGATGCATCTTTGTATAAGGGTAAAAAACTTGTTGTATTAGGTGGAGGAGACTCTGCTTTTGAAGAAGCAATATATTTAAGTAACTTTGCAAGTAGTGTAACTATTGTAGTTAGAAATGAAATCAGAGCAATAGATGATTTAGTGAATGATGCTAAAAGTAAAGGTATTTCTATTGTAATTGGTAAAGAGGCTGTTGATTTTCTAGGTGATGATGTGATCACTGGTGTTAAATTCAATGATGAGAGTGTTATCAAGTGTGATGGAGTATTTATATATTATGGATATCAAGCTGATACTGCTTTTATGAGTGGATTAAATATAACTGATGATAAAGGTTATATTGAAGTAGATAATAGTATGAGAACTAAAGTACCATTTATATATGCGTGTGGTGACATAGTAAAAAAAGATGTATATCAGATTGTTACTGCTGCTAGTGATGGTTGTATTGCAGCTTTATCTTTAAAGAAAGATATTAATAAGAGTGGAAAATAGACTTTTAAATATAATTCTTTTTGTTATATGCAATACTATACCATACTGTGTTATTACTTTTACAAGTAAAACTGAAACAGCTTTAGGCGTAGAGATTTGTTTGTTCTTTATGTATTATGTTTACTTGATTATTAAATATAAAGGTAAATATATAGATAAATGGATTATGATAACTGGTTTAATACTTTTAATAATAGAAGGTATTCTTAGTTATTTTGTACTTGGAAGTAGTACTATAGTAAGTTTTGACTTAAGTAATATTAGTGAAGTATTTGGTGTGTTTTCATTCTTTATAATAGGAGTGTTATCTATATTAATAATAGTTACTACTAATATGATAAAAATGTGTATTAAAAGGATCAGATTAAGTTGACAAGAGATAATAAAATCAATAAAATAAATAAGTATCTTTGGAGGAATGTATGTTAGTATATGGAAGAAATGTTGTAAATGAAGTATTAAATAGTAATAGTAAAATATATAAGGTGTTTCTTGAAAATAATTATAAGGATGAAGAGATACTTAAAAAAATAGATAAGCGTGGTCTTAAGAAGTTTCATATTGATAAGAATAAATTAGATAAGATGTGTGGAAGTTCTACTAATCAAGGGATTGCGATGGATATTGAAGAGTTTCATTATTATGATATAAAAGCTATAGAGGAAGATGAAAAGGGTAACTTTGTTGTGATGCTTGATTCTTTAGAAGACCCTCATAACTTTGGAGCAATTATACGTACTTGTGAGTGTGCTGGAGTAGACTATATAATAATACCAAGAAACAGAAGTGTATCAGTTAATAGTACTGTTTATAAGACTTCTAGTGGTGCTTTATCAAATGTTAAAATAGTTGAAGTAGTAAATCTACATAATACAATTAAGAAACTTCAAAGTATTGGATACTGGGTATATGGAAGTGATGCGAAAGGAAAAGATTATCTAAAAATAGACTATAGTGGTAAAACATGTTTGGTAATAGGTAGTGAAGGACATGGTCTTAAACAAATAGTAAATAATTCTTGTGATGAGATTATATCTCTTCCGATGAAAGGAAAAATTAATTCATTAAATGCATCAGTAGCTGCAGGTATACTAATATATGAAATAATGAAATATAAGTAGGTGTGTTATGGACTATAAGGAACTTAATGATAATGAACTAGTGTATTTATGTAATGAAAATAGTGAAGAAGCAACTACTTTGTTGATACAAAAATATAAGAATTGTATATTAATAATACTTAAAGAATTCTTAAAAGAATATAAGATAGTTGGTATAGAAGTGGCTGATCTTTATCAAGAAGGATTAATTGGTTTAATGAATGCGATAAGTACATATAATCCAGATAAAGAAGTATTATTCTATACATATGCGAATGCTTGTATTAGGTCAAATATAATAACTGCGATGAGACAAACTTTTAGACAAAAAAATAGAATACTTAATCAGTCTTATTCACTAGATAAGATATTTGATGATAGTGGGGATAATTATTATGAAGTGCTTAAGGATGAGAGTTATGAACCTAATAAGATACTTCTTAGTAGTGAAGAAGAGAGTGAAATAATAGATAAACTAAAGAGTAAATTAAGTAAGAATGAGATGGAAATACTCGATCTTAGACTTCAAGGTTTAAGTAATGGCGAGATAGCGGGTTTACTTGATAAAGATAAAAAAGATATAGAGAATAGTTTATTTAGAATAAAACGTAAATTTAAAGATTTAAATAAAATAAAGGAGTAAATAATGTTTGAATATATAAAAGGAATAGTTACATGTACTTTAGCTAACTATGTTGTAATTGAAGCAAATGGTGTAGGATATAAAATATATACTCCAAATCCATATAAGTTTAAAGAAGGAAATGAGACTAAATGTTATGTATATAATCATATTAGAGAAGATGAAAATGTATTATATGGGTTTAGTACTGAAGATGAAAGAGAATTATTCTTAAAATTAATTAGTGTTAAAGGACTTGGACCTAAAATGGCTATGCCTATACTAGCAACTGGTTCAATAAATGGAATAATAGATGCTATAGATAGAGAAAATATTCTTTATTTAAAGAAATTTCCTAAGATTGGAGATAAGGTAGCAAGACAAATAATATTAGACTTAAAAGGTAAACTTACAATGAGTGAAAATAATATAGATAATAGTTCTGATGAATTAGTACTTGCACTTGAAGCTTTAGGATATAAATCTGGTGATATAAAGAATGTTGTTGTAAAAGTAGATAAAACATTAAATATAGAAAGTCAAATTAAAGAGGCTTTAAAATTATTATTGAAATAGGAGTGTAAAAATGGTAATTGGTATTGATATGGATGATACTATTTGTTCTACTAATGAGAGAATTATAGAAGAAGCAGATAAGTATGATAAAGAAGTTTTAGGTGGAACTGGTGTTAAGAATGTAAAAGCATATGAATTTAATGATATGTTAGGTTGGGAACCTGAAATGAAGGGTCAATTTTTTAAAGATAGACTTGAATATATTATGGGTGGAGCCGAAATTAAGGAAGACGCTAAGAGAGTTATTAATAAGATGCATGATAAAGGTGCTAAGATTGTTATTATATCTTTTAGAAAAGCTAAATATATATTTGACCCATATAAACTTACTAAAGAGTGGTTAGACAAAGAAGGCGTTAAATATGATAAGATTTATGTTGACACTGGTAGTAAGGTTGATGAATGTTTAAAAGAGAAAGTAACATTATTTATAGATGATAAGGAGAGTCACTGCGAGGAAGTAAGTGAAGCTGGAATTAAGGTACTACTTTTTACTAATGAATATAATAAGGAAGAAACTAGATTTACAAGAGTAAATAACTGGAATGAAGTAGAGAAATATATAGAGGAAAATTATAATGGATGAGAGAATTGTAACTAATCATGAACTTGAAGCTGATTCTTTTGAAAAGACAATTAGACCTGACTCTTTTGATGAGTATATCGGACAAAGTGATGTTAAAGAGAATATAAAAGTATTCGTTAAGGCTGCTCTTCTTAGAAATACTAATTTGGATCATGTACTTTTATATGGACCTCCTGGTTTAGGTAAGACTACACTTGCTCATATAATTGCAAATGAACTTGGTACTAATATTAAGACAGCTAGTGGACCTACTATTGAGAAAAGTGGAGACTTAGCTGCTATACTTTCTACACTTGAACAGAATGATGTTTTGTTTATAGATGAAATTCATAGAATTCCAAGATACATTGAAGAGATTTTATATAGTGCGATGGAAGACTTTAAACTTGATATTATTATTGGTGGAGAAGGACAAAGTCGTAGTATTAAAATAGATTTACCGCCTTTTACTTTAATTGGTGCGACTACTCGTAGTGGTGACTTGAGTGCTCCTTTAAGAGATAGATTTGGTATTATGTGTAAGTTAGAATTTTATAGTGATGAAGAACTTTCAGAGATTGTTAAGAGAAGTGCTAGAGTTCTTAATCTTGAGATTGAAGATAATGCTGCTCATGAGATTGCTATTAGAAGTAGAAAGACACCTCGTATTGCGAATAGACTTCTTAAAAGAGTTGGAGATTTTGCTTTAGTTGAAGGTGATGGAGTAATAACACTTGAACTAGTAAAGAAGGCACTTACTAGACTTAAAATAAATGAGTCAGGACTTGATATTGCTGATGTTCAGTACTTAATGAGTATCATTGAAAAATTCAATGGAGGACCTGTTGGTATTGAAAGTATTGCATCTTCCATTGGTGAAGAAGCAACAACCATTGAAGATGTTATAGAACCATTTCTTCTTCAAGAAGGATATGTTAAGAGAACAAGTAGAGGTAGAATAGTTACTGAAAAAGCATATAGAGAATTTAAGATTAATAATCAAAGAACACTGTTTGATATAGAATAGTGTTTTTTTTGATAAAATTTATAATAAAAAGAAGTGTTTTCTATTTTTATGTTTTATTATAATAGTAGGAGGGTAAAAATATGAAACATATTATAAATAATTATGAACGGCTCAGGCTAGTAAGAAAGTAAATAATGTATATATTTTAAATAATAGGCTGTAGCATTTGAATTACCAGAAAAGATTAATAAATTATTAAAAAACTATTGATTTCAACAAAAATTTATTATATATTTTTTTTTGATTGGTACCCAGGAAACTTTCGAAGCCTTGGGTCGATTTTTTGTTCAGTTAGTTAAAAAGTAAAATGCAACTTTTTGAAAAAATATGTAATTATAAGGCATAATGCAAGTTTATGCCTTGTTT
>CAKONA010000087.1 GCA_934096785.1 uncultured Bacilli bacterium
TGAGCAGTAGTCTTATTACATCTTGAACAGAACTTATTAATTTCTAATTTGCCATCAGTATTCTTTTTATTTTTACTTGTTAAATAGTTAATTTCTTTACATACAGTACATTGTAGTGCAATACCTTCTCTATTTTCTTTCTTTGCCATTTGGACTTCTCCTCCTTTTTTTATACACTGAAGATTATAACAAATAAATTAGAAGTTGACAAGAGAAATATATTTATTTTTAGTGGAATACTTCAAAAAAGTGTGTTTTTATGTTAAAATATGCTCAATATGGAGGAAATGAATGGATAAAAAAGTTGTTATTGTGACTGGTTCTAGTATAGGACTAGGAAATGCTATTATAAGAAAATATGCAAGTAATGGTTATAATGTTGTTATTACATATTTAAGTCATGAAAAAGAAGCAAATGATTTAAAAGAAGAAGTAACTAATAAATATAATGTAGATGCTTTAGTAGTTAAGTGTGATATTAGTAAAGAAGAAGATATAGATAATCTAAAAACACAAGTATTAAAGAAATTTAATAAAGTAGATGTTCTTGTAAATAATGCTGGTATTGCGATAGATACTACTTTTGAAGATAAAATTAAAGAAAACTTTATGAAGACTTTGGAAGTTAATTTAGTTGGTACTTTTCTTATGTCAAAAGTATTTGGTGAACTCATGGATAATGGAAATATAATAAATATTAGTTCTACTAATGGAATAGATACTTATTATGAATATAGTATTGATTATGATGCTTCTAAAGCTGGTATTATTAATATGAGTCATAATCTTGCAAATCATTTTAATGGTAAAGTTAGAGTTAATACCGTTTGTCCTGGATGGATAGATACTCCTATGAATAAAGAGTTAGATAGTGAATACAGACATGAAGAAGAAAAAAAAATAATACTTAATAGATTTGCAAAGCCAGAAGAGATAGCTAATGTAGCTTATTTCTTATCAAGTGAAGATGCAAGTTATATAAATGATTCTGTTATAAGAGTAGATGGTGGTAAAAGATGTTAAAGTTAGAACAAAAATATATAGATTTAGTTAATAAATGTGAAAGTGATTTAAAAGATATTTTTGATAGTATTGATAAAAATACTCTATTAAATAGTAAGAAAGTACTAGATGCATTTCATAATGTAAATATAAGTGATAGTGATTTAATTGGTACTAATGGGTATGGATATAATGATATAGGTCGTGAAAAGATTGAAAAGATATTTTCTTATGTATTAGATAGTGAGGATGCTCTTGTTAGAACTCAAATTATATCCGGAAGTCATGCGATAAGTACAGCGTTATTTGCTATTTTAAGGCCAGGAGATACACTTTTAGCTATAAGTGGTACACCATATGATACATTACATGAAGTAATTGGTATAAAGCATAATAATAGTTCTCTTATAAGTTATGGAATCAAATATAAAGAGATTGATTTAATAGATAATGATTTTGATTATGATAAAATAAAACAAGTACTTGAAAATAATGTAAAAGTAATACATATTCAAAGATCAAGAGGATACTCTTTAAGAGAATCTTTAACAATTGATAAAATAGAAAAAGTTATTAAATTCATTAAAGATATTAATAAAGACATTATAGTATTCGTAGATAACTGTTACTGTGAATTTGTAGAAGACACTACCCCTACTTCAGTTGGTGCTGACTTAATGGCTGGAAGTTTAATAAAGAATTTAGGTGCTGGTATTGCTCAAAATGGTGGTTACATAGCCGGTAAGAGTGATTTAATAGAATTATGTGCTGAAAGATTAAATATACCAGGAGAAGGACGTGAAGTTGGACCAAGTCAAAATGCTAATCGTGAATTCTTACAAGGAATATACTTCGCACCTAGTGTTGTATCTTCTGCATTAAAAACATCTATTTTAACAAGTAAAGTACTAGAAGAATTAGGTTATGAAGTACATCCTAGATATAATGAAAAAAGGGCTGACATAGTACAACTTATTTATTTTAAAAATGAAAACAATATTATAAAGTACACTGAAGGAGTACAATCTTCAGGTGCAATAAATGCAAATGTATCCCCTATTCCTGCTCCTATGCCAGGATATGATGATAAAATCATTATGGCAAGCGCTTCATTCGTACAAGGAAGTTCTATTGAAATATCATGTGATGGTCCACTTAAAGAACCATATGTATTATTTCAACAAGGTAGTCTTACATATGATTATGGAAAACTTGCTCTTATAAATGCAATATCAAAATTAAATGAATAAAATATCCTCTTACTAATAAACTATTAGTAGGAGGATTTATTTTGAAAAAAGAACTACTAAAAAACTATATTAATAGACTTACAAAACAAGATATTATTAACTACCTATCAAAAGAATGTGTACCTGCATCAAATGAAGAAATAGATATGATTTACAACGCTATTAAAAATGACTACGAAGAAATACTTAATACAAACTTCATGAGTTACATCTCAAACTACAAACTAAATTTCAACCAAGAACTATATAAAAAGATAATAGAAAAATACAACGAATATAAAAAGTTTATTGAATAGCCATCAATAAACTTTTATCATGTCTTATTAACTAGATTTTAGTGTGAAGTAACCTGGTGTTCCTGACTTATCAATTCTTGCATAAGTTTTATCTACATATGAAGCATTATATGCTGTCCCATTTCCGCCAACTAACTTGGTTGCATTAGTAAACATCATCCTAGAATTTGTAACGTTATCAGTTATAAATTTAGAACTTGCATATATTTTTGTTAAACTACTTGCTCTATAAAACATATTATTCATCTTAGTAACATTGCTTGTATCAAAGCTGCTTAAATCAAGGGTTGTGATATTACTTCTAGAAAACATTTCGCTCATAGTTGTAACATTCTTTGTATTAAAATTCTCTAGCCCTTTTATTTCTCTAGCTGTTGTATCTGCAAACATTCCACTCATATCAGTTACGTTACTCGTGTTTATTCCACTTACATCTATAGAAGTTGCTGTGCTTTCAGAAAACATGCTGCTCATTGAAACAATAGGAATTTTATTTATAAATGTACATGATATTTCAGTGATAGGACTTTTATCTTCAACATCACTTATTTGAACTCTAAAGCCATTCAAAGATGTCCTATATCTATATTCATAAATTCCATTTGTTATTTTTGTTCCATCAGTTATAGTTGTATCTGCTGTACATAATGTAACTTTATATCTATAATCAGAAAAATATCCGGGATTATCTTTTGAATCAATATGGGCATAAGTATAATCAACATTATTACTATTATATGTCGTTCCCGCTCCGCCTAATAAATTATTTGTATTAGTAAACATATTATTATTTCTTGAAACCCATCGAGTTGTAAATCTATCGCCAACATATATTGTTGTTAAATTTGTACAATTATAAAACATATAATCCATATTAGTTACGTTACTAGTATTAAAACTACTTAAATTAATTGTGGAAAACTTACTGCCACTAAACATACTCTCCATATCAGTAACTTTGCTTGTATCAAAGCTACTTAAATCTAATGAGGATATACTTGTACTTGCAAACATACCACTCATATTTGTTACATTATTAGTTTTAAAATTTTTAAGTCCTTTTATTTCAGTAGCAGAAGTATTTGAAAATATATAAGACATATCTTCTACTTTACTTGTATTATAATTGCTAACATCAATTGATGATAATTTTGTATGTGCAAACATAGAACTCATATCAATTATATTACTCGTATCAAATTTTTCATATCCTACTATTGATGTTGTTTCACTTTCATCAAACATTTCGGACATACTTCTTATGTTACTTATATCTACATCATTCAGATTAATTGTCGCAGCCTTGCTTTTAGAAAACATGTTTCTATAGGATATAACGGGTCTATTTTTTATGTAAGTACATATTTTGCTATTAACTGTTTCAGTACTATTTTTGTTAGTAAGTTGTACTCCCCAAGCATTCTCATTGATACTTTCCCAAGATAAATTCGTTACCCCATCTTTAGAAATGCCTTCTTGCATATATCTATATGTATATTGTCCATTAATATATTCAAGTCCTTCAGTTAACTTATCATCCGTTTTACAAAAATATGTGCTATCTGATGGAGTTTCTAATTCTGTTATTTCGAAATAGCCATTCGGCACTTCAACATCTGCAAGAGTATTTGTGGCGTATCCCCCGCTTACTTTGAAAGTTAAATAATCTTCACCATTTAGATTGCTAACTATTTTTAGTTTCACTGTTGTACTTTTATTTGAATCTAATGAAAAGTTTGTTGGACTATAATTTGTTACAACTTCATCAGTATCTTTAGTGCTTTCATAGTATGAAATTTCTACGTTAGGTATTTTATTATAAAGAAGTTTATAATAAGTATTAACTGCGTTTAGGTTAGTGATATTTATATCTGCAATAACTATTCCATCTGATACTCTTATAGTATTTGTCTCTTCTCCATTTATGGTCATTGAATACTTTAATTCTCCAATATACATTTCTGCTGCTCTATGGTTATCACTTGAAACTATAAAGCTTGAAAATGAATATGAAAGGAGAATACATATACCTAGTACTACTAGTGTTACTCCCATATATTGTTTTGCGAAATTTACTATTTTTTGCATTTAATCACATCCTATCTTACTCTTATATTTTACCATAACTTAATGATTAATAAAATCATTAAATTCTTTTTTTCTTATGTTTTCTATTTCATATTTGTATGGAGCATATGAATTTGCTTCGTTTCTATTGATGTATGGTGTTTCTAAAATCATTGGGATACCTTCTAAACGTTTGTTGTATACTACATTTAAAATAGTGTTGAATCCTATTGTTCCATAACCAATATTAGCATGTCTATCTTTATGACTACCTAAAGGGTTCATACTATCATTAATATGAACACATTTAATTTTATTTATTCCGATTACTTTGTCAAATTCATCTAAGAAGTTATCAAAGTCGTTAATGTCTACTCCTGAATCATTCATATGACATGTATCTAAAC
>CAKONA010000088.1 GCA_934096785.1 uncultured Bacilli bacterium
TTTCAGTTCTATATTTAATGAATGAAAAACTATCTAGAGTTAAACCAAATTCTATTGTTGGCAGCGATCTAGGTGTTAAGAACTTGTTAACTCTTTCAGATGGGACTGTATATGAAAATAGTAGAAGTATTCTGAAGTATGAAAAAAGAATTAATAGAATGCAAAAAGCATTATCAAGAAAAGTAAAGGGAAGCGAAAACTATAAGAAATGTAAACAAAAGTTAGCAGTCCTACATAGTAAACTTACTAATGCTAGAAAAAAATATATTCAAGAAATTACAAAAGAGATAACAGATAATTTTGATATTATTGTATGCGAAAGTTTACATACGAAAGATATGATAATGGATGGAAAGAACACTAATCTTTCTAAGAATATAAATGATGCTTGTTTTAAAGAAATATTGAGACAGCTTGAGTATAAATCAAGATTTAAAGGAAAAGAATTTTATCAGATTAATGAATATTATCCATCTAGTCAAGTTTGTAGTAGATGTGATAGTGTAAACAAGAAATATAAAGATTTATCACTAAGAGATTATAAATGCGACACGTGTCTCATGGAGATCGATAGAGATTTAAATGCAGGCATCAATATTATGTTTGAGGGTTTTAAAATGTATATGAATAAATATAAAAAGTATTTCTAATATAAATAATTTATGTACGGTATCGACTATCGGAGTTTACGTCTAAGAAGTAGATTTCACCGATGAATCTATGAAGCAGAAAAGGATAATCGTGAGATATCCGAACCTAAAATTCAAATTTTAGGTCGTAGTTATGGCTTTTATGGGAATTTATTGATATAATTAAATTAAGAGGGTAAAGTATTAGAAATGCTTTAACCTTATGATATGAAAAGGAAAGAGGTTATGTTATGGGATTTGTTAAAGCATTTTCCGGTGCAATAAGCACCACATTTGCTGATCAATGGAAAGACTTTTATGGTCCAATGGAAGGAGTATCAGCAACTGCCGCACTTTACAGAGCTGTACCTAAAGGTACAAACAATGGTGTTGGCGAAAATTATAAGGGACAAGAAAACGTTATTACTAACGGAAGTAAAATTATAGTTCCTGAAGGAATGGCATTAATTACATTACAAGATGGACAAGTTACTGGATTAATTGCTGAACCTGGTGGTTTTGAATTTAAATCAGACGATCCAAATTCAAGAAGTGTATTTTCAGGTGATGGAATTTTATCATCAACTATTGGTACATCTTGGAAAAGATTCAAATTTGGAGGACAAGCTAACAGTCAACAATTAGCATTCTATGTTAATTTAAAAGAAATACCAAACAATAGATTTGGAACACAAAGCGAAATTTATTGGGATGATGCATATCTAAATGCTCAAGTAGGTGCTATCACTAGAGGTACTTACACATTAAAGATTGTTGACCCACTATTATTTGTTAAGAACTTTGTACCACAAAAATACTTAACACCTAGTAGTCCAGCATTCGACTTTGCAGATATGGATAACGACGCTGCTACTCAATTATTTAATGAAGTAGTTGGAACTTTATCATCAGCATTCGCAAAATACACAAATGATCCAAGCAAGGGACACAGAATTTCAGGATTACAAACTGATCAAATTGGTCTTGCAAGCGCAATGAGTCAAGCAGTAGAAGAAGCATATCAATGGAAAGCAAGTAGAGGTCTTGAAATAGTTAAGACTACAATTTTATCTATTGAATACGATGAAGATACTAAAAAACTTCTTAGTGATGTTAAAAAGGCTGATGCTTTAAGCGGTGCTAGAGGAAACTCATTCATGCAACAATCAGTAGCTCGTGGAGTAGAGGCTGCTGGTCAAAATGGTGGCGGAACAGGTATGGCATTTATGGGTGTTGGAATGCAAGCAGGAAATGGTATGATGAATAGTGTTCAACAACCAGCTGATGCAAATCAAAATCCATTCATAAATGTTGGAGCAGCTCAAACACAAGCACCTGTTCAAACAATCGCAAGCAATGAAAACGATTCATACGCAGAACTTAAAAAATTAAAAGAATTACTTGATGCTGGAATTATTACTCAAGAAGACTTTGATGCTAAAAAGAAACAAATTCTAGGATTATAAGATATGAAGGGTAATAGTTCTAACAACATTACTCCTAAAGAAAAGGAAAAAACTGAAACACAAGATGTTACCATAGTGAAGACTGATGAAGGAAATCACGATGGGCAAAATAAATGTCCTAAATGTGGAGCAACTGATATTTCATTAAATTTAAATACTGGTAAGCTAAGGTGCAACTTTTGTAGACATGAATTTGATGCTAAAAAGGTTGATGGTTTAAATGATGATGTTAAAAATTTATCTAGCAAGATAATTGGTAGTGGAGCAACAAATATAATTGCTGATACCAAAGATGTTCTTACATTCAAATGCGAAAGTTGCGGAGCTTCAGTAGTTATAGATACAAAAAGTTCGGTCAACGCAAGATGTCACTGGTGTAGAAATATTCTATCTGTGAATGAGCAAATACCAAATGGTGCAATTCCAGATGTAGTTCTTCCATTTAAACTAACTAAAGACGTTGCAAGAGGTTCTATTGAAAAGTTTGTTGGTAAAAGAAAGTTTTTTGCAAACCCTAAGTTTAGACATGAGTTTACCACTGAAAACATAATGGGTGTATACTTTCCATATATGATAGTGGATGCTAACTCACATGCAAATTTCACGGGTCAAGCAGAAAAACTACTTAGTTCATATACAGTCAAGGTCGGAGATTCTTCAGAAATGAGATATGATGCTGAAGTATTTGAAGTAAAAAGAGAATTTGATTTAGCTATAAAAGGTTTAACGGTCGAATCAAGTGTTCAAAGATTAGACAATGATAATAAAAATCAAACAAACAATGTAATAAATGCTATAATGCCTTTTGATACTGAGAATGCTGTTAAATATGATGCTAACTATTTAAGGGGATTCACTTCAGAAAAAAGGGATGTAAATGTGGATGGTCTTGAGAATCTAGTTCAGAGTCAAGCAAAAGATGTTGCTAGATTTGCTGCAAATGAAACTCTAAAAGAATATGATAGAGGAGTTGCATGGTCAAAGCAAGAGTTCTCTATTAAAGGAGAACAATGGATTTCATCATATTTGCCTGTTTGGCTATATAGTTATCAAGAAGTAAAAGGTAAAAAGAAAATACTTCATTACGTAGCAGTTAATGCCAGAACTGGTGAAACTATGGGAAGCGTACCAATACATATGCCAAAACTAATAGCAATTTCTAGTTTAATAGAAGCATTAGGCGTATATTTAATGGTTGTCACTTCAGAAGACTTTGATGGCTCATGGATTTTCTTAACAATAGGTATTATTTTCTTCATAATAATGTATCATAGATATCGTAATCAAGATGCTAGACATACTCATGAAACTGAAACAAAGAAGGAAATGAGTAATCTAGTTAAATATGATAAATATGTTACAAGACGTAATGGTCTTCATGAAGATAAAATAGAAGGCGCTAATAATACTGATGTATATGGAAGCACAGTTCAAAGTACATTTACCAAGGACACTTTTAAAGCAATACCTGGCGCAAATGAATTCTTGAAGCAAATCAAAGATGTAAATGACAAACTTAAGTAGGAGAATTATCAATGAGAAATAATGTTTTAATTAGTTTATTATGTAATATGATAGTTATTTTTGTAGCTTTATATTACATACCATTTTTAGGAGTATTTCTAATAATACTTAGATACATAATTTATTACTCAGACAATAGAAAGAATACTACATCTACTTATTTATTGGTTTTAGGTGCAATGCTATTAATGCCTAAACTTATAAAGCTCGTTTCTGATAAGATAAGTTATAGTTTAGAGAATGTACCATACTTTAATAAGTTAATTGAATCTAATATATATAATGTCAATGTAGTTAATTATAGTAAATTGCTTATAACAGTAGGTATTATTTATTTAGTTATTTCTACAATTCTTAGTATGATTATTGATAAAACTAGATACTCAGTAAAAAACTATGTTGAAAAACAAGAAAAAAAACATTATGAGATTACTAAAGAGAATGATATGAAAATGCAAGAAAAAAGAGAAATAGCTAAAAATACAACTGTAGTTATATGTCCGTATTGTGGAGGAGATAATATGTTTCCTTCAAATAAAGGTGTGTGCAAATACTGTAGAAAGTATATTGAAAGTAATAAATAATGATTAAAAGATTTTCTAATGCATATTATTTAATGGTGATATGTATGAAGAAAGTCTTTTTTATATTGTTATGTTTTATGTTAATGATTGGTGTTAAAGCGACTGACCTTGGACTTGCTAAAAATAGTGAAACTGCTATATTAGTAGAGACTTCTACTGGAAAAATATTATTTGAGAAAGATAAGGATAAACAAATGGCTCCTGCATCTATGACTAAGATAATGACAATGCTCTTAACGATGGAAGCACTTGAAAGTGGAAAAATCAGTTTAAATGATGATGTTTTAATTTCAAAGAATGCACAAGATATGGGTGGAACTCAAATATTTGTAGAAGCAGGAAGTAATGTTAAAGTAGAAGATTTGATTAAAGGAGTAGGTATTGCTTCTGCGAATGATGCTGCGGTTGCTCTTGCTGAAAAGTTAGGTGGAACAGTTGAAAACTTTGTTAGTATGATGAATGATAGAGCAAAAGAATTGGGATGCAAAAATACTACTTTTAAAAATCCACATGGACTCGACGAAGAGGGACATTTGACTACAGCTTATGATATGTCTTTAATAGCACGTGAACTTGTTAAACATGAACTTGCTTTAAAAATATCTAGTACTTATGATGAATATATAACTGTATCAGGAGAGAATCATTGGTTAGTTAATACAAATAAAGTCGTATACTAAAAATGCTATAGTGAAAAATTACTATAGTGTTTTTTATTTATAAATACGGGTTTTATCAAAAACTAACATACAAAATAAATTTGTTTGTAAGTGAATATTACTATAGTGTTTTGGAATATTTGAATAA
>CAKONA010000089.1 GCA_934096785.1 uncultured Bacilli bacterium
AATCTATAATTATTTATGCAAGTGCCTGATTAGCTCAGTCGGTAGAGCGCACGGCTGTTAACCGTTAGGTCGCAGGTTCGAGTCCTGCATCAGGCGCCATTAGAAAATTAACTCAAGAATTTCTTGAGTTTTTTTGTTGTTAACAGCCGTGCAATAGATTAAGAAATAGCAAAAATATTATTCCAGTAATAAGAGGTATAAAGAAACTATATATCATCCATTTAGTACCTACTTCACTTTTAATAGTAAGTAAAGTCGTACCACAAGGAAAATGCATTATTGAAAATAATATTGTTGATAGTGCTGTTATAAATGTCCAGTTATTACTTATAAGTATTTCTTTAATAGATAGATAATTTGATATCAAAGGTAAATTATTATTACCTAAGTAACCCATAATAATTATTGGAAGAACGATTTCATTAGCTGGAAGAGCTAAAAAGAATGAAAGAAGTATTATACCATCTAAACCTAAAAGTCTTCCTACTGGGTCTAAAAAGTTACTAAGAGTTTTGAATAAAGTTAAGTTATTTATTGAAGTGTTTGTCATAAAATAAATTATTAATCCGCATGGAATGGAAACTAGAATTGCTTTTTTAAGTATTGATAATGATTTATAAACTAGACTGTTTTTTAAAACTTTTGTTAGTTTTACATGTTTTAAGTCAGGAAGTTCTAATACAAAGAATCCATTGTAACCCTTTAATAATGTTTTTGACAGAATAAATGATGTAAGAAGTGATATTATTACTGATAAGATTATAAATAGTGTTAGGAAGAAGGCAACTATTAATTTGTTTTCTGTCTTTGTGAAAAACATTGTTATTAGAGCTATTATCATTGGAAATCTACCATTACAAGGGATAAACGAATTAGTTAGAATTGCTAGAAGTTTATCTCTTTTACTATCAATTATTCTGCTTCCAACGACTGCACATGCATTACATCCAAAACCTTGTACACACGTTAGTGCTTGTTTACCATGACATCCACATTTTTTAAGTGCCCCATCAAAATTAAATGCAAGTCTTGGTAATACTCCACTTTCTTCTGCAAGTGTAAACATAAAGAAAAAGATAACTAGTGGTGGAAACATCACCGATATAATAAGTGTTACTATTCTATATATTCCATAGATTAGTGGCTCATAAATATTGTGTGGTACGTTTAAGTATTTTACACCTTTTAGAAGTAAGTTTTCTATTTTAGAAAATATTAGACTAAGTAGTTCACTTGGATAGTTTGCTAGTACTATTGTTATTAAGAATACACAAAATAAAACAAGAAACATAATAGATATAGAACATAGTTTGTTTTTGAATAGTTTATCTAAAAAAGACATTTCCCTTTCTTTTGATGTAGTTACTACTTCGTTTGTTATTGACTTTGATAAATCATTTAAGAGTATAGAGATGCTATCAGATATTTCTTCTGATGTGATAGTCATTAAGTAATTTTGTATGTCTTTATTTATAATGTTTACTTTATATTTATTTTTTATAGTGTTTACTAAGTTATTATCTTTTTCTAAAAGTTTTAATGCAATAAATCTAGATTTAAATTGGTGAGTAATGAATTCAAATATATCAGATATACCTTTTTCTATTTTATAGTCATATATATAATTATAAGTACTTATGCTTGTCTCTTCTAGTGAATCAATTAATTCTTTTATACCAACACCATTTGTTGTTGATGTTTCGATTACTTTAACACCAAGAATATCACTTAGTTTATTTGTGTTTACTTTTATACCTTTGTTATCTAGTTCATCTATCATGTTAAGACAAACTATTATATTTTTATTTATCTCTAGTATTTGTAAAAGTAGATGTAGATTCTTTTCTATATTTGATGAGTCCATAACGTAGATTATTTTTTCATAGTGTTCAAACAATAGTGTTTCAAGTGCGATGTTTTCTTCTTCACTTAAACTAGAAAGTGAATATATACCTGGCAAGTCTATCAATGTATAATTGGTGTTTATTATTTGTTTTCTTGAAAGTGATACTGTTTTACCTGTCCAGTTACCTGTATGCTCATGTGAGTGTGTAAGTATGTTAAAGATTGATGATTTGCCTACATTTGGATTACCTACTAAAAGGATATTCTTATTCATAATGTACCTCAATTTTTATTGTATCTTCGTCTCTTAGAGCTAAAAGTGTATTTTTTATTTTATAGCATTTTGGATTCTTACTTATAGAATCAAACATTTTAATGATGGTTTCACCAGGTATGAATCCTAGGTCATATAGTCTTCGTTTTTTAATACCATGCAAGTTGACTTTGTCAATTGTTGCTTTTTTGTTAAAGTCAAGTTCACATAAATTCATATGTCCTCCTTCTTTAGTAATATATGTTAATTGAGTTTTTTTGTCATTCTTGACATATTATTAAATATGAAGAAGAGTTATGATGACATATTCAATACTAATCCAAGATATTCAACAACGATTGGATTTATTTTAGGATTGGTTCTTGTTGATAGTTTAACTGCTCCTGAACAGAATATGTTAGGTAACTGGATTATTCTTATTGGTCAAACTATTCTTACGAATGCTGCTAGTCAAAATATAATAGAATCTAGGATTACAGGTAGTATTATAAATATTAATTCTAAAGAGGTTAAATGTATGTATAATCCTGTTATATATGATATTGAAAAGATAAGAAAAATTATAAAGGATGTTTATCCTTCTAGTAATAGTGATATTGATACTTTAAAAAGTGCAATAGATGAATTAAGTAAAAAGCTTGATGAATTAAAAAAAGAATAATTATTCATTTATAATTACTCTTTCTAATTCTTTTTTAGTACCTGTTATTTTTATTGTGTATCTTTCTAGTTCATCATTATCATAGATTTTCCCTTCTTTTAAGTCATCTATGTATACACTTAATCTATCTCTTTTATTTAGTTTTAATGAGATGTATGCTGAATCTACTGTTTTCTTTATAAAGAAGTCATAGTAGCATTCATAGTATTTAACTTCTACTCCGATTTTACCTGACATTGATTCGTCATAGTCTATTATGTATTTTGTTTTATAGTTACTGTTAAATGTTATATAGAATGGTTTTTCATCACTTGGTAAGTTATAGATTTGATAGTTTCTTGTCATTGTGTATTTATCACTTACATCGTGTGTTGTTTTAATTTTAGATATTTCTCTTACTAAAAGAGATACTCCTATAGCTATTATTACTACTATTGATATAACGATTATCAATGCTTTCTTATTATCTATTTTATGTTTAAAGATAACTCTATTTATAAGTATTATTATTACTAATAGGAGTAGAACTAAACCAAATAATGTTATATTTAATCCATATAGTTTAACACCATCTAAATAAGCAAATATAGAAGCAATAAATAATACTACTAGCCATAACCATATAAATAGTAATAGTGTTATTAAAAGCACTCCTAAAGTCTTTAAAACTATTCTTTTAGTTCTAGTCTTTTTGCTTTCAAATACTTTGTGTTCTGTTACTATATCAGTAGCATTTATTATTTCATCTTTAGTTTCTTCTATTATTTTTGTATTTTTATTTTTCTTTATAGGTTTTTCTTTTTTAATGAATTCTTTTTTTAGTTTTTTCTTTTCTTCTTTAATTTTTCTCTTTTTAGATTGTTCTTCTTTAATAGAATTCATTTTTTCTTTAATAGAGTTGATTAGCTTTTTAAAGCCTTTTTTATTATTTAGATTTTCTAATTCTCTTTTAGCTATTTCTTCTGGTTTACCTAAGTCTTTTAGAATACTTGTTATTTTTCTTTTATTCTTCTTGCCATCACTTATAAATTTGTAGTATTTAGACATTATCTTTTTTCTTTGTTTTGGATTTAATCCTTCGAATTTGCTTTCTAAATCTTTTAAAAATTTCTCATCTTTTTTCATATTCATTTCTCCAATAATTATATATTATAAGTATATTATTATTTTTAGTCAAATATTTTATCTATTTCTTTTAAAATTGTCTTTTTTATTTTTTTAAATAGATTATTTATTGATTTTTTTATCCAGTCTAATATACTATCTTTTATTTTTTCTATTATAGTTTTTTCGTCGTTTGTTTCTTTAGTTTCTTTTGTAGATGTGGTTGTTTTATTATCTTTAGAGTCTGTTGTTTCTTTTTGTATTTCGTCACTCCATACGCCTAATTTTGATGATTTTGCTTTTTCTTCTTCTTTTTGTAATTCTTCTGTGTACATATAGTTTCCATATAGATACGCTACTTTGGCATAGCCTTTTTGTATTAGTTCTTTTTGAAGTAGTGAGTCATCTACAAATATCCAACCGAGTGCTCTTTCATATTTATCTGTTTTAGAACTTCCTTTGTCGTATTCTATTTCTATTTTTTTTGCATTTTTAACTCTATTGCATGTGTAGTCACTTGCTTCTTTTCCATAAGGCTCAACTCCCTTTTTTGGATGTTTTGTCTCAGGTGTATCTACTGCTAAAAATCTTACTGTTTTTTTCTTTCCATCTATTAAGACTTTTATGGTATCACCATCTACACATGCTGAAAAAGTTACTTCTTTCTTTTCAGCATATACACTAGTTATAAACATTAAAAAACAAATTATTACTATATACATCTTTTTCATAATTCAATTTTACCATAAAAAGTGTTTCTAAAAAAGAATTTTCAATAGAAAAAGATTAACTTTTTTTTGTTAATCTTTAACTTAGTTCATTTAGTTTATTATTATATTTAGTGTATGACTTTTCAATCTTTTTATCTTCTTCTACTGATACTGTGTACCAGCCTTTTTCAAACATGAGGTTATATATATCACGAGCTATATCTTTAGTGTCTTCGAATATTGATATTACTTTTTTATAAAGATATTTGTTGCTCATTTCATTTATAGCAACACTGTAGCTATTTGATATATTTTTTTCTGATAGAAGTATATCATTTAATATATCTTCTTCACTCATACATTCATCTTTTGGTGTTTGTTCACATTTATTTTTAATTTCTTCCA
>CAKONA010000090.1 GCA_934096785.1 uncultured Bacilli bacterium
ACAGAACTAATAATTAACATCGCTACTTCTACAGCTACACCTATTCCAAACATAAATAATAAATTTTTAATAGTTTTGTTTTCCATATCTTATCTCCTATACACTAAAACAATGATACAATTTATTCAAAGTTTTTACAAGTTAATTTCCATCGATTTACATTTATTATAGTATTGCCATTTTATCTTTTATTTTGCAGTAAAGTATCCAGGTAATCCATTTAACCCATCTATACGAGCGTATTCTGCATCAACATGAGTTTCGTCATATGCAGTACCATTTCCACCTATTATACCAGTTATACCATTAAACATATTCTTACTGGTTGCAGTACTATTAATTATAAACTTATCACCAGCATATATTTTATTAAGTTTAGTTGAAGATAAAAACATAATATCAAAAGCCGTGACATTGCTTGTATCAAAATTGCTTAAATCCAAAGTAGCCACAGAAGTACCATAAAACATCGCCGCCATATTAGTTACGCTACTTGTATCAAAATTTTCCAATCCTTTTATTTCAGTCGCTCTTGCAAGCATAAACATTCCATACATATTAGTCACATTTTTTGTATAAAATTTACTGACATCAATTGATGACGCATAAGTATTCCAAAAAGTTTCATACATTGATGTTATTGGTAAATCATTAACATATGTACAAGGTGCTTCAGTAATTGGGTCAGTACTTAATGCGTTAGCAACTCTTAACATCCAACCATTATTGTTTTTACTATAAGTATACATATAAGCCCCATTTGAATATACCGTTTTATCTTCAACAGTTCCATCATATGTACAATAAATAGGTACTGGTGTATTGCTTTCTTTATATTCATTCACTCCTAAAACACCATTAAAATTCTTACCTTGATTATAATTTTGTTCAGCATTTATTTCTTTAAAAGTTATTGTTACATCATATTTATGAACTATATTTGGTTCAATACTTACATTAGTTTTAATCTTTTCAGAACCAACAGCTGTACTACTAACACCATCACAAGTTCCACTTTCTTCTTCAGTTACTCCATCTATTCTAGTACATGTTGCTTCAAGAACTAATTCATCTTTAGTAATTTCATTTGTAAGTTCTTGCCATACTAGATTATAACTTGCATCTAATGTACCAGTATTAGCTACATAAACAGTCTTTGTAATCTTAGTTCCTGGTCTAATATTTTCCATTTTTATTTCAGGTCCATCTACATATCTTAGACTTAATGTACCTGTTTCTACTACTTGGTCTTTTACTTCATTACTAGTAACACTTGCACTAAACCAAGAATAAGTAAATGCTACAGAACTAATAATTAACATCGCTACTTCTACAGCTACACCTATTCCAAACATAAATAATAAATTTTTAATAGTTTTATTTTCCATATCTTATCTCCTCATATTTATGATAACAAATCATAAAGAAAAATTGTACAATTTTAAGTTCATTTTACATTTAAAATCAAACAGTCAAAAAGAGATTGAAATCTAATCTCTTAATGTTCCAATAGAAACTACATATATTCCATCATCTCTTTTATATGAATATTCAGCACCAGTTAAAACCATTAAGAATGCAGGTTCTCCACATTTTTTAGTGTCAACTTTTTCTTTAAATTTTTTTAGGTTTTCTATTGCATCAGGAATTTCCCCAGCGCCTAATTTTATTTCAATAGCTCCCCACTTATTAACAGTTTCCAAAATACAATCTACTTCGAAATAACTTTTATCTCTGTAATACGATAATCTTGCATCTATTGCATCAGAATATATTTTTAAATCTCTCATACACATATTTTCAAAAATAAAGCCCATAAAATTTAAATCTTTAACTAAATCGTCTCTTTTAAGATTTAATGTTGCTATTGCAAGAGATGGATCAACAAGTTCATATTTAGGAGTAATTCTTAAAGGCGTCTTAGACCTTAAATTTAAATTTGTCGCAGGTATATATTCTAAGATATATAATTTTTCTAAAGCACTTAAATAATCATCAAGTGTTGGCCTAGAAATTTCATCAGTAAATTCAAGTTTAACATCATCAAGTAAGGTTTTTTTACTTACCGTTGTAGATATATTTCTAGATAGACTCTTTAGTACAGAAAACATTTTTTGAGGATTTCTTTCTTTTCCATCAACAAAATTAATTTCCTCATTCAACAAGATATTAACATATTCTTTTGCTAATTTATATTTGTTATCACCATCTATATTTAATGTACCTGGCCATCCACCTCTTCTCATCACATTTATAATCCCCTCAAAGTCAAGGGAAGAAACGCCAGAAATATCTTTACCATTAATTATATCGTTCAATGAAACAGAACCATTCGAATCTTTTGATTCATATAAGCTCATTGGTCTCATCAACATTCTAGATATTCTACCAGTACCAGTATGCATTGTTGAACCCTCAATTGGCCTTGCAGAACCAGTAAGTATATATTGTCCTACTAAACCAGTATGATCAACATCAGTTCTTATTGAATCCCAAACAACTGGATACATTTGCCATTCATCAAACAATCTAGGCTTTTCTCCTTCTAAAAAAAGTGAAGGTTTAGTCTGTAAAATTTTATCATACAAAGATTTTTTATCAGGATCTTGAAATTCAATAAAACTATTAGAAACCTGTTTAGCAGTAGTAGACTTTCCACACCATTTACATCCTTCTATTAAAACAGCCCCCATATATTCAAGCCTATTCTCTAATGTTTTATCAACGATTCTTGGCATATATTCTCTCATAATACCCCTCCTTGCAATTAAATTATACTTTATTTTATCATATTTGTAAATACAATTTTACATTTTGGACAAATTTTATTTTACACTTTGGACAAAGATCGTTTT
The DNA here is from genome assembly GCA_934096785.1 of uncultured Bacilli bacterium. Next base: position 2,856 of record CAKONA010000090.1, read on the forward strand.
ACATTTTGGACAAATATCATTTTATAATTTGAGCAAATTTTACTTTACAAAAAAAGCAAAAATCATTTTACAAAAAAAGCAAGCTATTCAAAAAGAACTAATTTTTAGTCCTTCTAATTACATAAATAATTTCATAGTTCTTATCATTTGAGCAGTATAACCAACTTCATTATCATACCAAGCTACTACTTTTAATAATTGTTTTCCATTATCTTCAACTATATTAGTTAAAAGTCCATCAACTGTAGCTCCTACTGTTTCTCCTATAATATCACTACTAACAATAGGGTCTTCTGTATATTTTAATGTTTCATTTTGATTTGATTTAAATACATTATTTACTTTTTCAACAGTAACAGTCTTCTCTAACTCAATAGTAACATCTATAACTGAGCCATCTCCTGTAGGTACTCTAAATGCAATTCCATCAAGTTTACCTTTTAAATGTGGTATTACTTTACCTATTTGACTAGCAGCCCCAGTACTAGTAGGTATTATATTTAATGATGCAGCTCTTCCACGTCTAGCTTTAATTCCTTTTTTATGTGGAATATCAAGTGTTTCTTGATCATTAGTCATAGCGTGTACTGTAGTCATAAATCCTTTCTTTATACCAAATTTATCATCAATAAGTTTAAGTACAGGCGCAAGACAGTTAGTAGTACAACTAGCAGCACTTATCACAATATCATCGTGTGTTAGTTCACTATCATTAACTCCATATACTATAGTTTTAGCCTCATCCTTAGCAGGAGCACTTATTATAACATGTTTAGCTCCAGCATCTATATGTGCTTGACACTTCTCAACTGAAGTAAATACACCAGTACATTCAAGCACTACATCTACTCCTAATTTTTTCCAAGGAAGACGTGATGGGTCACTCTCAGCATACACTTTAATTCTTCTATTTTTAACAAACAATTCATCTTCATCAAAACTAATCTTACTCTTATTAGTTCTATGAACAGAATCATATTTATATAAGTATGCAAGTTGTACTGGGTCAGTCAAATCATTAATTGCAACTACCTCTATATCCTTATCATCTTCAAGTAATCTTAAAGCTGTTCTACCTATTCTACCAAAACCATTAATTGCTATTTTTAACATTATTTCATCTCCTATTCAAAATAACTATTTCCAATAAATTCTCTAAGTACGCTAGTATAAGGTACATATTCACTAGGTATATTTATAAAACATTTTAAGAAGTTTAATATTCTTATTGCTTCTTCATAATTAGGTGAATTCTTACTAATTGAGTATAGTAATGGTTCAGCATACGTTCTAAGTACACCTATCTCATAAGCAAGTGATGTATTAAGTATAATATCTGCTTCCATTTGATGAGGATAAACATACTTTTCTTCACTTTCTCTCATTCCAATCCAATTATCTAATGTTTGAGATGCAGAATAACCTCTTGTTTTATAATCCCTAACCATACGCCTTAATAGTCTTAAATCAGTTGTAGATATATGATTATGTCTATCTAACCCTATAGGTGTAAATGGACTAATATATATCTTTAATTTATGCTTTTTATCTATTGAAGAACTCATCTTTTCACTTATCGCATGTAATCCCTCTATAATAAGTACTTGATTATCTTTTAATGTAACACATTTACGTTTATATTCTTTCTCACCAGTAATAAAATTATACGTTGGTATAACTACTTCTTTACCTTCAAGTAAACTCTTAAGTTGTATGTTAAATAATTTAGTATCTATTGCTTCTATAGATTCATATTCATAACTTCCGTCACTTTTACGAGGAGTATCCACTCTTTCAACAAAATAGTCATCTGTTGATAACACTAATGTATCTATACCTCTTGATTTAAGATAAAGTGCTAACTTTTTAGATGTAGTAGTCTTACCACTACTAGAAGGACCTGATATAAAGATTGCTTTAATAGTTTTACTTTTTTCTATTTTATCAGCAATCATCTGCATATTTTCATCATAAAGTATTTCATTTGTTTGAATGAAATCAGCTATTTCACCTTTACATACTATTTTATTAACTTCTCCTGCATATCTAACACCTAAATTATTAAGTTTACCCTCATATGTCTTAAAAGCATTTAATACTAAAGGTATATGATTATATTTAGGAACAACATTATTA
>CAKONA010000091.1 GCA_934096785.1 uncultured Bacilli bacterium
ATCTAAAGGTAAATCTGCCTCTAACTTTCCACCATTTCTTAAAATTTCCATTTCTGAAGTTAATTTATTTTCATCATTTTTATAAGTTTCATTAGCATCCATAAATGATTTTAATGAAGCTTCTTTTGCTTTTAATTCATTTTCTAAGTAATATCTCTTTTCTGGGGATAAGTTACTTTCACTTGGTTGATATTGAATTCCACGACTAGCTAAATCAGCTATCATTTCTTGTGTTAGACCAGGATCACCAAGTTCTCCTTTTATTCTCTTGATTTCTGATTCTAATGTATTAATCATAGAATTGTTAGTTCTAATCATATGTCTTGCTTCATTTCTACTTCTGAATTTGTTTGCGAATAAATCTTTCTTTCTTTGTTCTTCTGTAGCTAAAACTGATATTCTATCATATGCTTTATCAGTAATATTCTTAATACTTGAAGATATTTCAGCAATTTCGTTTACATCGAATTCCATATTGTCTTTTGAAACAAATTGTCCGTTTTCGTTTCTTGTAGCACCTACTATTAAATTTGCAACTACATCATTTGCTTCATTTTTAATTTCGTCTATTTTTTTCCAAGCTGCATCTAAATCATTATATCCAACTTCTGTTAAGTCAGTGTATTCATTTAGTGCTTCTTGTAATCTATTTTCTAGTTCTCTAACTTTATCCATTAGTTAGCCTCCTTTTTGTTTCTAATAATCATTTTTATTTCGTATTTTAATTCTCCGTTGTTATTGATATCTTGTAATGAATTTACATCATATTTATTATTTTTATAGATTGTAATCATTTCATCTTCACTAACATAATCTTCGCTAAGTTTTTCCCAGCTTGAATCTGTTGTTCCTGTTATTTGTTGTAACTTAATCTTTGTTTTGTTTTGAATTTGTCTTGTTCTTCCATCTGATACTTTTGGATTTTTAGTACTCCAACTACTCCATGAACCCCATTTAGATTTGCTAGTTTTTGTAGCTCCTTCTTGTGGTGCTGTTGCTGTGTATGCAGTTGTTTCTGATTCTGTAGCTTTATACCACTTATATGCAGTAGCTTTTGTATTTAAATCTTTTGTAGCATCTTTTGTAGGAGCACTTGTGTAGTAGATGTTTTCTCCACTTGCTGATGTGCTTCCTGATGGATAGTATTTCTTAGTTCCACCTGTTAGTTTGTACCAGTAATAGTAATAAACTGGTGTTACTGCTCTACATGTATCTAGTGCTGTATCACATTGTTCGAATGTTAACTTCCAATCACTATATGTATTACATGTTTCGCCTTTTTTAACTCTTCCTGCTTCTATATCAGCGACATCTCCATATCCGCAAGTATAGAATTCTTCGAATGTGTATTTTAGTTGTGTATCTGTTCCTGTTCCACATTCTTTATCTAATTGATATTTCTTATCAGAACTTGTACTATATTTTCCACAAATATAATAATGATGTGCAGCTGTTGTACCCGTTACTGTTCTTTTTTGTCTATTAGCAACAATTGTTTCTCCCGGTAGATTATAGTTACCTATTGCTTTTTGACTTGGTATCTTGTTACCATTTTTGTCTAGTGCCCATGTTTTAGTTCCACCAGTTACTGTAAACCATTTATATGCTTCATCAGTTTTACTATCATGTAGATTGTAATTACTATTTGGAGCAACTGTATAGTATTCATTTACATCGCTTGCTTTTTTCTTATCACCTTTAGATGTGTAATAAGTTTTATCTTGTACCATCCATGTGAATAGTTGATCTCTATATCTATAGTATTTAGTAGTAGCTAATGTTTTGTAAGTGCTATATTTAATGTCTTCTTTCCATAACTCTTCTACTTTTCCTAAGGCACTTCCACCTGTCTTTAATCGCATTGGTAAGAATGTAAATCTTACTAAGCTTTCGTCTTGTTTGATATCAGAGATTGTTCCTTCTTTTTCTTCACCATATTCTGAATTTGAATCTTTATCAGAACAACTTAACCATGGTGTATAATGTTTAGTTCCATTTGGTAGTACACATACTCTTACATATGTTTCTGAACCATCGCATGAACTAAAGTTATCAGGATTTACAAGTCCTCTTGAAGTTAATGTGCTTAACTCTACTGTACTACATTCTCCATTTGCAACTGGATTTAAGTCACTATTATTTTCATAGAACTTCTTACCTGCTTCTAGTAATGTGCTTTCATAATCAAAAGTTGTTGGGTCATCATTAGTAGGATTATTATCAACTGTCCTATTTGCGCAGCCTCTTAAGATTAGTATAATCACAATTACTATTGCTGCTACTATTAAAAGTCCAATTAGGAGTCTTTTTTTAGCAGCACTGCCATTATCATAATCGCCATCTTCGTAGCCATAATCATCATAATTATTTGACATTTTTATTCCTCCAATTTCCTTTGTGTCATATACTATTGTTATTTTAGCACACTTACCCCTTTAAAAACAAGTATATTGGGAATAAAAAAGACATTTTTTTACATTAATTAATGTCTATATTTTCATAATTGCTTTTAATTTATTAATTACTTTCTTTTCTATTCTAGAAATGTATGATTGTGATATGTTTAATTTTTCTGCTAATTCTTTTTGTGTTAGTTCTTTTTTACCACCTAGGCCATATCTTAACTCTATTATTTCTTTATCTCTATCATCTAGTTTTTTGACTTCACTTACTAGTAATAGTTTATCATCTTTGCTTTCAATTGACTTTTCTACTAGGTCTTCTTCTGTTCCAAATATGTCTTCTATATGTAGTTCATTTCCTTCACTATCTAGGTTTACTGAGTCTTCGAAACTAACTTCGCTCATTCTTTTTTTATTTTTTCTTAAGAACATTAGTATTTCATTATCAATACATCTTGATGCGTATGTAGCTAGTTTTATATTTTTATCTAGTTTATATGTTTTAACTCCTTTGATAAGTCCTATTGTTCCAATAGATACTAGGTCTTCAAGGTCATAGATGGTGTTATCATACTTCTTAGCTAGAAAAACTACTAGACGAAGATTGTGTTCAATTAATTTATTTCTTGCGTCTAAGTCTCCTGCGTTACTTTTTCTTACTAAGTCAATTTCCATGTCTTTTGATAGTGGTGGTGGTAAGATATCTGTACTTCCTATAAAGAATACTTCTTCTTTTTTAAAGAATTTGTTTAATATTTTTTCTAACATGTTATCCCTCCATTAAATTATAATTAAGTAGGCAGTTAAACCCTTTGAATTTTTTATTGGTGATGCCTACAATTATATCCTTTCTCTCTCCTAGTCCATCTATGTAAATTTTCTTTGGTTTAAAGCATTTGATGAGTGAAGTGTTATCTATTGTTTTATATGGAACTAAAAAGTAGTTTTCATCTATTTCTTTATTAATTATTATTACATTCTTATTTGTGTATGGGTCTTTAAGAGTATTTCCTGTATCCATGTATCCATTTAGATATAAGACTTTACCATTTTTTAAATAGATAGTTACTTTATGTCTAAGACTTATTATATTCTTTAGATTATATGTAAGGACTTTTAGAATATTCATGATAAATGGTATTAATAATAAATAATATTGATATTTTACTAGTGACTCTATTTTTAAATAATAAAGAGTTCCACCTAAGAAGAATGAGAACATATAGAAGTACATTAAATTACGTATGAATTCTTTTAAGTCATTATATTTAAATGCGATTATGTTCATAATTATTCCGATAAGTAGTTTAAAAATAGAAAGTTCTATATTATTCAGTTTAATAAAAAGATAAAGAAGTGAGATTTCTCCGAATATGGAAGATATAACTATTCTTAATGTTGTAGTATTTATTTTTAATATTTTTGATGTTGTTTTTAGTATTAGAAAGTCTATTATAAAATTTAATATTATTAGTTCATCTATGTATATCATGTTATCACCAGTATTAGTATATAAAAAAAGAAGAGTAAATTTTGTCGAATTATTGCTCTTCTTTAGGTTTTTGTGTTTTATTAAGATTTGTTCCTTTTTCTTTAATTTGTTTGTTGTATCTTGTTGGTATTCTTCTTTTTGAATCTAACATTCCATAGTCTCTTATGAAGAGTCCAAAGTCTCTTTGTCTTCTTCTACTTATTTGGTATTCTCCATTTTCTAGTCTTATTATTCTTCCATTTTTATCTCTTTCGACTATTAGTGCTTCATATAGTTCACGTGCTGCGTATGCTAGATATGAGGGGTTATATCCTTGGTATTTACATACGTCTACTGTGTAATATAACTTTTCTATTTTAGATGCGACTGGTTTATATTGACTAAATTCACTAGCTAGTGCTTTAAAGAATTCATAGTCTTTGTTATCTGCATGAGATATTAAGCATTTATTAATATATTCTTTATCTAAAAATGGTTTATCTCCTTTAAATAAAATTGGTATATATTTTATTCTTCTATCATAGTGAATATCTCCTGGTTTAATATCATTTATGTTTTTATTTTCAAAGTAACATATATTTATATCAGATTCTATATCTTTAGTAAGTGTTTGTCCTTTAAAGTATTCTATTAAATCTGGTTCTTCAAATTCTTCAGTGAAATGGTCAATATTACTTATTTCCATTCTATCAGTTAGTTTATTATACATATGGATTATTACTTTGTATTTTCCATCTACTTCTTCACAAGTAATATTACCATATAGATATTTATGTGTCTTTCTATTGTTGTATTTTTCTATTATCTTTAGTGTTTCATTGTATTCTTCAAGTGTATTATATTCTTTTCTGATTACTCCTAGATATTCAACTAAAAAGTATCTTTTTGTTTCTTTTTTCTTCATAGTTTCCCCCAAATTTGGTTATTATTCTACTAAAAAAGTCATAAAAAGTCAATTTTTACTTTACTTAATTGGAAAAGTATGTTAAATTATATTTGGCTTAAAAAGAGGAGGCAAGTAAAAAATGGCAAAGAATGTATCAAATAGAAAAA
>CAKONA010000092.1 GCA_934096785.1 uncultured Bacilli bacterium
TTTATATACTATTTCAGTTTTAAACTTTTCAATATTTATTTCTTTGTTATTATATTTTTCTTTTATATCAGTAGTAACTTTATCTATAAAATTAGTATTTTTAATTATGTAGTAGTAACTAAATATAAGAAGTGAAAACATTATTATTTTTAATACTTTGATTTTAGAATAATTAGTGTTAAATTTGTTCATTTTCTCTCCTTTTTACTTAATATATAATACTTTCGTTATAAAAAATGTCGAAAACGTTGATTTTTTTAAAATAATTTGATAAACTTAAATAGATTTTTAAGGGAGGTGGAACTATGCCTAATATTAAAAGTGCTAAAAAAAGAGTATTAATTACTAAGAAAGAAACAGTACTAAATAATGATGTAAAAGCTAGTATGAAGACTGCTATTAAGAAAGTTGAAAAAGCACAAACTAAAGAAGAAGCTCTAGAAAAATTAAATGTTGCTATTAAGAGAATCGATAACGCTGCTTCTAAAGATGTTATTAAAGCTAATACTAGAGATAGATACAAAGCTAGATTAAATAAATTAGTTAATGAGAAATAAGTAGATATATTCTACTTTTTTTGTTATACTTATAATGGTGGTAGTAATGAATAGAACAGCCAAACTATTATTTATATTATGTGTTCTTGCTATTGTTTTTTGTCTTTATTTATATTATATAGATTTTGATGGCATTATGAGTAAAATTGATAGTTTTATTGATAGTATTCAAAGTCACGAAGTTGTTGTGCCTAGTGATACTAAGAATCATAGAGAATATATTTTTAAGACAGTTAGTGAGACAAGTGATTTTAATCCTAAAAGTATGGATGACTTAAAGAAAATATATTATACTGTACTTAATAGTGGATGGAATGAATTTACATTTTATTGTGATAAAGACGTTTACCCTACTTGTGCAGATGATGTAAAAGAGTTATCTAATAATAATGAATATGTTACTTTAATAAATAATTATGTTAGCCCATATAACTCATATGAGAAATTTAATACTTTGATTACTAATGATAAGACTGTTTATATAAAGATAGATAAGTTATATAGTGAAGGTGAAATAAAGACTATTGATGATAAGATAAATAGCATATTTACAGAGCTAAATATAAATACTGTGAGTCCTACAGAAGATGATATTAAAGCTATTCATAACTACTTAATACGTAATGTTACATATGACACGGAATATACTCCGGAAAGTGAAGACAAGTCTCCTAGCAAAGCATTTTATGCTTTATTAAGAGGACAAGCTATATGTAGCGGATACTCTGATAGTTTCTCACTTATGATGGATAAACTAAATATTCCTAATTTTAAAGTGAGTACTATAGATCATGTATGGAACGCGATATATTTTAATAATCAATGGTTACATGTAGATGTTACATGGGATGATGATGAAGTTAATAGAAATAATTATTATAATTTCTTTATGATAAATACTAATGATTTACTTACAAAAGACAAATTAAAACACTCTTTTGATACAAAAAGTTATTTAGAGCTAAGTTAAAAGACTTCAAATTGAAGTCTTTTATTTTGTAAGCTTTTTTACTAACTCGTTTTGTTCTTCGCTTGTTTTATCCATTATATAAAGATTAGATAAAGGTATTTGCATGGTTGAACCATCATTAAATGTTATGTATGCCTTTGTACTTTGCCATTGTACTCCTTGCTTAACACTTTTAACGTTTTCTATTTCTACATATTCATTATCTACTAACATGTAATATGATTTATCTGATTCTTTTGTATCATTTTTTCCACAACCTGTCATTAGTGTTAATGCTGAAACACTTGCGATAAGTAATCTTTTTAGTTCTTTTCTTGTATTCATTTATACCTCCCTATTTATATAATCTTTAACTTCGTTAATTGTATTATCAAAATCTTCGTAGTCTACATTAAACCAAGTTATATCTTTCATTTGATTATTGAACCATGTAAATTGTCTTTTAGCGTATTTTCTTGTGTGCTGTTTTATGAGTGAAACAGCTTCTTCTAGTGAAGTTTTTCCTTCAAAGTAATCTGCTAGTTCTCTATAACCAATTATGTTTCTAAAATTCTTTAGATTCATGTCATATAGTGTTTTTGCTTCTTCTAAAAGACCATTTTTAATCATCTCGTCAACTCTTTTGTTTGCTTTATCATATAAAGTTTCTCTATCACTTCTAAGACCTATTAATGTGAAATCGTAAACTCTTTTATTTATTTCATCTGTTGTTTCTTGTATTACACCTGTTTCTTTATATCTTTTTACGAATCTTTCTAGTCTATGTCTATTATTTATATGAATGTCATTGTTTTCATCTATTATGTTTGCTAGTTCTTTTAGTTGTTCATTTGTGTACATGCTTACATCTACATGATTATCTAGTTTTTCTTCAAGGATGTAATTGTAAAGTAATGCTTTTATATAAAGGCCTGAACCACCTACAATTATTACGTTTTTGTTTTCACTTATGAATTTGTCTAGTAATTGTCTTCCTTCTTTTTGATAGTCATAAAGTGTATAATCTTCACCTAATGAAACTAAATCTAACATGTAGTGAGGAACTCCTTCTTTTTCTTCCTCTGTTACTTTGGCTGTTGCGATTAGGGGTTCTTTATATATTGCGGTTGAGTCTGCATTTATTATGACTGCATCTAAATCGTGCGCTAAAGACACTGATAATTTTGTTTTACCTGTTGCGGTTGGACCTACTAGTACTATAATTTTACTCATTTTTGCCTCCTTAAAAGCCTGATCTTTTGAACATTTTTTCTAGTTCATGAATTGGATATTTTATGATGGTTGGTCTACCATGAGGGCAAGTGTAAGGAAATTCGCACTTAAATAATCTATTAAGTAGTTCTTCTTGCTCTTTGTAACCAATATTTGTGTTTGCTTTTACACTCATTTTGCAAGCTAAACGTATTGCGGCTTTTTCATTGAATTTTACTCTATCGAAGTCTCCTTTTATTTCACTTACTAGTTCAAATATTCTTCTTATACTTTCTTCTTCATATCCTTCTTTAAGCCATGATGGGTGGCTTGTAACTCTAAATGTGTTGATTCCAAATTCTTCTACTTCGAATCCTACGTTTCTTAAAACATCTAGGTGATCATGTATTCTCATGTATTCATTCTTAGGATATTCTAGTGTTATTGGAAATAGCATGCTTGTTGTGTATACATCTCTATTTCTTAGTGCTTCCATATATCTCTCATAATTAATTCTTTCATTGGCGGCATGTATATCAATCATGTACATCACATCTTCATCTTGAGCTATTAAATATGTTCCTAGTGCTAAACCTACTGGTTTTATGAAGACATCTTCTTTTTTTACTTCTTCACTATCGTATTTTATTTCTTCTTTTTCATCATCAAATTGAAGACGTACATCTTCTATTTTTCTTTCTGTGTATCTATAGTTGTTATCATTATTATAATCTACTGGTGACTCTTTTACTTCTTCAGAATAGCCTTTATAAGTATTATCAGCTTCGTTTATAGCACTTCTTATAGTACTGAATAATAAATCATTAAGACTTTCCAATTTAGAAAACTTTATATCTTGTTTAGTTGGATGTATGTTTACATCTATAAGAGTTGGGTCTGTTTCAATATTGATTACTACTAGTGGAAATTTAGTTTCTGCTAAAACTGTGTGATATGCATCTTTTATAGTTCTATTGACTGATTGGTTTGTAACTACTCTTCCATTTACTAGTGTTATCATTGAATTTCTATTTGATTTTGAAATATTAAGGTTGCTTATGTATCCATTAATGATATAGTCATAGTTTTCAGCTTCGATTTTAATCATGTTTTTTGATACATTAAGGCCAAATATCTCATGTATTACTTTATATATGTCATTGCTTCCTGATGTTCTTATCATTTCTTTTCCATCGTTAAATAATGTAAATGATATATCAGGGTGTGAAAGAGCAATCTTTTCAATATAGTTTACTGTAAGAGCTAACTCTGCATTAAGACTTTTCATGAATTTTAGTCTTGCTGGTGTATTATAGAACAGTTCTGATACTTCAATAATGGTTCCTTTTCTCATTGAACCTGTTTTTTCTTTTAAGAATTTGCCTGCTTTTAGATTAAGATAAGTAGATTCTGTACCATCATATGTATCTAATACAATGTTACTAACTGAAGATATTGCGGCTAGTGCTTCTCCTCTAAAACCTAATGTGTTTATAAAATATAAATCGTTTTCATTTTTAATTTTAGAAGTTGCATGTCTGCTGAAACATAGTTTAGCATCCTCCCTACTCATTCCACAACCATCATCTACTATTTTAATTAGTTTTGTTCCTGACATAAGAAGTTCTATTTTAATATTTTTGCTTCCTGCGTCAATACTATTTTCAACTAACTCTTTTACTACATTTGCTATTCTTTCTACTACTTCACCAGCAGCTATTTTGTTTGCTAAGTTTTCACTCATTACATTGATTTTATTCATGTTAAATCATACTCTTTCTAATGCTTATTAATTTAGTATCAAGTGCATATATTTTAATACTGCCTACTTTAGTGATTCTTATGAAACCAAGACCATTTATTAATATATCAGAAGGTTCTTTTATATCATAAGTTATACTGTGTAAGATTTTAAGTTTTTCATTTTTAGATTTTACTTTTTCATATCTTAGAGAGTCATTCATATAGAAACTAAAACTATTTGATTTTTCACCTATGTTTTCTATTCTTAGAATGTCATTTATTATTATAGCGTATCCAGTTCTTATTTGAAATGTTTTAACTCTTATTTCTTTTTTAGGATATAGTTTAACTACTTTAGAGTAATCTACGAAGTTATATATTGCGTTATTATCTATGAATCCAGGTGTGTCTACTATAACTAATCTTGGGTTTAATTTTATTGTT
>CAKONA010000093.1 GCA_934096785.1 uncultured Bacilli bacterium
ACGATGGAGGTGTTGCAGACCTGTGCCTTACCACTTGGCTATGGCTCCACTGCATATAATTATAGCAAATTATATGCCTTATTTCAATACCATTGTGTACTTAGAACCACGAATTTTTAATATTATTTCTATTTTATTAGCATTTTCTAACTCTTCAGGTACTTCTAAGTATACATATTCACTAGTTGTAAGTTTGTTTTTAATCTTAGTTAGTTTTGCTTGTTTAGTCTTTCCATATGCTCTATATTGTACTACTGCGAATGTTTCAATTATATCAGCAAGGTCAGTAACATATTTAGATATGTATACATTTTGATCTATAACAGTTTTATTTTTTAATCTTAAGACTGTTACATCTCCTTTACCTACTTTACTTGGTTTGATTATATTAACATTCGTAGAACAATTATCTTTTATACAGTACTCATATTGTTCTTTAAATGAACTATCAATATTATATTCAGTTATAGTAGTAGTAGAACCTTCTAATATACTTTTTTCAAATTTTATTTCTATTGGTAAATAGAACTTTCCTAAATCCATGTTTATTGTATCTATGTTTTTAGGTTTAATGATTATATCTTTGTACTTAGTGTCTATACTTCCTAAAGCTGTACTATCATAGTTTTGTACTTTGAAGATGTATTCATTTTTTAAAGAAGATGTTTCTACTTCAAATGCTACTATTAATGTTTCATCAGCACCTGGTTTTAATTCCATAGGTGTATATGATTTACCAAGGTCACTTAGTTCATGCTCTAAACCGAATGTTGGAACTAATAAGTCTTTACCATTTTCTAATCTAAATGTATCTCTTACTAAGTTATTAGTACTTGTAGATTTATTATTAACATTTACTTTTACTATTACGTATGATTTATCTTCTTCAAGAGTGTTTCCATTTAAGTCTTTATTTATTATGTATGAAGATATTACTTTATATGATAAGTTGTTTGCTACTAATTGTTCTTTTTCATTATAGTTAACATTGTATACTTTCATATTAATGAATGTTGCTAATGATATAGTTAAAACTATTACTGATGCTACTACTGTTACTAAGAATTTATTTTCTAATATGAAGTATTTTGTAAGTCTAAAGAACTTTCTCATGAATCTTAGTGCTTTATAGTTATTTTTACCGAATACTACTTCTACTTCTTCATAGTCAGATGTATCTATTTGTAGTTCTTCTAAGTCTTTTTTGAAGTCAAATTGTTTTATATTGAAGCCTAATGTTCTTCCAAGTATTATAAATAAAAATACTATTTGAGGAAGTAAAACTATTACACTTATATCTCTTATTGCTCTTATTGAATCAAATTTTAATCCTGTTTCTTGTAAGCCTCTAAACACTGTGAATATGTATATAAAGTATGCAAATAGAAGTAGGTAGTATAAACATAACCACATGTATGTCTTTCTATCTTTGTTTTTCATGGATAGTATGAAGTATATTAATCCACTTAGTAAGATAGCTAGTATTGTTACTCCAAAAAGTATGAAATCTATGTATTCACTTGCTAGTGTTGTTGATAAAGTGTATGTATGATTAGTCGCATAATCACTGAAGAATGTGTATATTGCCATTGAACGCACCGCTAAATATACAAGTAATGCAAATAATATGGCATGTATCCATCTAAACTTTTTTATAAGAAATGCATAAGGTTTCTTTATAATCATGTTTACCACTCCTATTATAATTAAGTATAACATTTTCAAAAGAAAAAGACTAGTAATTAGTCTATTTTTTATAGTAAATCATTTGTCCAGGTAGAAGATATATTGTTTTATTATTATCTACTATTTTTGATTCAGTTGTTCCAAAGATATTACTTACATTATATAGTGTATCTCCATCTTTAGTTATATAGTAGCTTACATCTTTTTTAGGTATTAATAGTGTTTGACCTGGATATATATAATCATCAATATTAAGTCCATTTAATTCTGAAAGTAGTTTTGTATTTACATTGAATTCTTTACTTATTTTGTATAAGGAATCTCCTTTTTTTATTTCATATAGTGTGTAAAATGGACTTTCTAGTTCCTTCTCACTATTTTTATTTATCATATAATCACCTAAAGTATTATATGTGTTTATTGTTTGTTTGCTATTTAATATATGTAAATATAGTATTATCTTTATTGAAATTTAGTTCGTAGTTATAGAATACTTTGTTGTTACCTTTTAATGGGTTATATAGGTATAAGCTATCTTCATATATATAGTAGATATCATTATCATGTTCAAAGATTATGTTTGTTATATCATTAGATACTTTAGTCTTTATATTTTTATTTTCTTTTATTATCTTGTATAATCCATTATTTATAGTGTATTCATAGTTAGATGATGGTTTATTACCATACTTTATTTTATCTATTTTGTATTCAGTTCTACTACAGTTTACCCACTCTCCATCTTCATATTTTACAAAGCCTGTTTCATTATTTGATTTAATTTCTGACTTGTTACTCTTTAAATCTAATTCATAGAGAATATTACTTTTATTATCAAATATGTATAGTTTATTTTTAATGTTTCCTACTATGTATGAATCATAATCTATGTTTTTATTTAGTTTTATTTTGTTAATATTTTGTGTCTCTATATTAAATGCTACTAATGATGAGTATTCATGTTCTTCATCATAGTTAGGCATATATACAGTATTATCTATCATGTATGATATTGTATTATCATATTTATCTTTATTAAATATATCTACTTTGTTATAGGTATCTTTATTCATTACTATATAACCTTTATAAGTCCATAGAGCCATATATGTTTTATCATCTAATGTGTTATAGTAAACATAGTCTTTATCTGGCTTAGAATCCATATTTGACGCAGTTTGATAAGGCGTGAGTAATTCATTATCTATTAAGTTATAATCTATATACTCTTTATTAGTTTTATCATAACATAGTGGATAAGTATCTATATCTTTAATCTTAGGTACTATGCAATAATAAGTATCTAAATCTATCTCTTCGATACTTTCTATTTTAGTTTTAGATAATGTTCTTTTATCATATATATCAAAGTTATATGTAATGTCTTTCTTTATCTCAAAATAGAATCTTTTATCTTTATATATTTCTTTTATGTTATAGTTATTTACTGTGTACTCTATTTTATAGTTTGATACATAGTATTTAGTTAATATTAATATTATACTTATAATTATTATTAAGAATAAACTTTTTTTCATCTACTACTCCTTAATAAAATTATACTATAATATAAAGAAAAAAACTAGTTTCCTAGTTTTTATAATAGACCTGCTTCTTTAAGCATATCTCTTGTACTTGATTCATCTTGTTCTCCAGTATAATCAGTAACAAGTTTTCCGTCTTTTACGATAAATGTATATGGAACATATCCTTCATAGTTTTCAAGTTTGATTGTGTTAGTTACGATATTGTAATCATTTTCTTCTAATTCATCTGATTCAAAGAAGTATAGTTTTATGTTTTCTTTTTCACATATTTCAGTGATTATTGGTTTATAATTTTGACAATGTGGACAAGTTGAACTTGCGATTACTGTTACTACTCCTTCTCCACTTGTTACTTCATTATACCAATTTTGAATTGTTTCAGTTGCTTTACTAATGTCTCCTGTATTTGTATTTTCATCATCACTTTGTCCTTTGTCTCCTAAGATGAATGACATTCCTACAAATAACCAAATACATATTGCTACTAAAGCAGCTTTACCAGCTTTTAGAGCATCTTCTTTTCTACTCTTTTTCCATACAAAGTATAGAATTGCTCCTACTGGTGGTAATATTAATCCAATTAGTACCCATAGCCAACCTAAATTAATATTTTTCTTTTTAGGTTTAATTACTGGTTTTACTACTTCTTGTTTTACTTCTTTCTTTGTTTCTTGTTTTTTAGTTTCAACTACTTTTTCTGGTTTATTAACTTTAGTCTTAGTAGTTGTCTTTTTAGTGTTTGCTACTTCTTTAACAGATGTCTTTTTAGTATCATTTATCTTTTTTCCTTTTTTTGTATTTTTTGTTGCCATATCTTACCTCCATATTAAGTTTATCTTTTTTTGCTGAAAATTACAAGAAAAAGAGAAATATTCTCTAATATTTCTCTAATTATTCACATTTTTCTTCACCTTTAACGATTCTTGTGTCTCCAGTTTTAGTCCATCCTGAAATTCCATCTTGTTTACTCCATTTGTAAATTGTCTTCTTAGCTGTTGTCTTAGTTGCATTTACTTTAGTAGTTGTATACTTATTACATTTGTTTCCTTCTAGTTTGTAACCACTGTCACATTTCTTAGAAGTTGAACTTTCTGTAACAGTTTTCTTACAGTATTTACCATTTAGTTTATAAGATGAATCAGAACATTCATAGTGAGAAGTTCCATTTGTTACTACATAACATCTTAAGTTTTCTCCAGAACCTGTTGAATAGTTAGCTTTTGTAGGGCATTTATATGAATATCCATTTGATGTTTTTTGTAAGTAATAACATTTTAAGTTTTCTCCAGAACC
This sequence comes from uncultured Bacilli bacterium, assembly GCA_934096785.1. The sequence continues at coordinate 4,527 of CAKONA010000093.1, forward strand.
AGTACTTCCGTCAGCGTTAGATGGACACTTATAAGTTGTTTTTCCTGCTGTAGTTGTTGTTTTGTAATAATAACATCTTAAGTTAGCTCCAGATCCTTCACTACCAGTTGCATTTGATGGACAACTATATGTTGTACTTCCTGGTGTTGTTGTTGTCTTATCTCTATAACATGTATCAGTATATGTCTTAGTTACATTTCTATAACATGTTGTATTATAAGTTTTATTTACATTTTTAGTACATGTAGTTGTATAAGTTTTATTAACATTTCTATAACATGTATCAGTATATGCTTTATTTACATCTTTACAAGATTGATAAGGTACTGATTTATAACATGTATTACATGCTGTTT
>CAKONA010000094.1 GCA_934096785.1 uncultured Bacilli bacterium
TCATGTGTTACCTAGATAATACCATAATTATTAGGTAAATTCAAGTGTTTTTAGTTAATTTCAATTATATCTTTTATAAATATTTTAGTTCCATCTATTGAAAGAAGATAGTCATAGCTTTTAGATATAATTGTGTAATCTTTTTCTTCTTTTGTTGTTTTTATATGAAATTTCTTTTTATAGATGAAATCGTTTGATTTAAAGAGTTCATTTATTTTTCTTTGAAGTGTGTATTCATCTAATCTCTTTGGTTCTTCTTTTAAGTTCTCTTCTTTATATGAATAGAATACTTCTTTGTTGTTATCGATTTTCTTATTTATTTTGTTTACGTATATCTCAGGTATTTTTTTCATAGTACCACCTAAGATATTATATTATTTTAGTATTCTATATATTCGTGTCTTTTTATATCTCTTTCTTTTATTGATTCACGTTTGTCATATAATTTTTTACCTTGACATACACCTAGTTCTATTTTTGCTTTTCCTTTTACAAAGTATATTTTTAGTGGTATTAGTGTATATCTTTTGGTAGTGATTTCATTATCTATTTTTATGATTTCTTTTTTATGAAGTAGGAGTTTTCTTTCTCTTCTCTCTTCGTGATTAAATATGTTGCCTTCTTCATACTTACCAATATACATGTTTGTTAGGAATACTTCATTATTTTTGATTCTTGCGTATGAGTCGTTTATGTTAGCATTTCCTTTTCTTATGCTTTTTATTTCAGTTCCTTGTAATTCAATTCCTGCTTCGTAAGTATCTTTTATGAAGTAGTCGTAATGTGCTTTTCTATTTAGTATTTCCATTTTATAATTTCCTTACTAGGGCGAAGTCAATTTCACGTTTTTCTGGATTGCTACCGATACATGAAACTAATATTTTGTCTCCATATCTATAAAGTACTTTTCCTTTTTTTGTGTATCCATATACGTTTTCATTATATTCATATGGAAATGGTTTTACGTGTTCTGCGATAAATTGTTCTATTTCATTTGGATCTGTTAGTGTCTCTAATTCTTTTGCTGAATCTTCATCAAGTATGAAATCTACTTTTCCATCTATATATTTATCATCTGTTTGTGCAAAGAATGAGTTTGGCATTGGACCATCTATTGTTGCTTCGAATGTTTTTCCAATTTTGTCCTTCATATATACTGCATCGTAATAGTCATCTACTGCATATTCGCATTCTGCGCTTGTTCTTTCACATTCTGAAATATGGTCACAAACTTCTGTTAAATATCCTGCCCAGAATCTTAGGCTTTCTTCACTGTAATCTTTTTCTACAAGGAATACTCTAAATATTGTATGTACAAGTAAGTCTGACATTCTTCTTATTGGTGATGTGAAGTGACAGTAATCTTCTAACCCTAGACCGAAGTGTCCTTCATTTTCTGGTGAATATCTTGCTTTTTGCATGCTTCTTAATAATTTTTTACTAAATACATCGTAGTGTTCATTATCTTTTAGATATTCTAATAAGTCTCTAACGTCTCTACTTGTTACTTTTTCTGGATTAATGTTTTTAGGATAGTTTACTCCAAATGCACTAAGCATTGCCATAAAATCTTCTATTTTCTTTGGGTTTGGGGACTCGTGAATTCTAAATACAAATGGTACCATTTGAGGTATTATTTGAGATAAAGCATCGCATACGAATCTTGTGTATCCTACATTTGCATAAATCATATGATTCTCTATTATTTTTTCTGATTCTCTTTGAGTACGTGGCTTTATGTCAATTAGATTATCATTTTCATCAAAGATTTGTTTCTTTTCTGAAGAAGAATCAAAATCACATTTTCCATCTTTACTTAGTCTTTCATCCATTACTTTAGAAATTCTATACATTAATTTAATTACATCACTTATAGGTATATTTATTTCATTACCTGGTTTTATATCATTTAAACTATTGAATTCTAATAATCTATCTAATGTTATACAATTTTTAAATGCTATATCTTCTGCTGTTTCATTTTCTTTTACTGTATATTTTATTGTTGTATAGTCTTTTGTATCTTCTGTTTCTTTATTTTCTAATATATCTTGTACAGCATCGTAATTCATTTTCTTTTTAGATTTGATTACTGATAAGAATACATTTTGATCCACTATATGACCACTATTATCTATTTCTAATGAGCAACTTACTGCGTATCTATCTTCATTTGGATTTAGCGAGCAGATTCCATTTGAAAGTTCAATTGGAAGCATTGGTCCTACTTTGTTTGCTAGATAATCTGAGTTTCCTTTTCTTTCTGCGTATTTCCATATTGCACTACCCATTTTTACATAGTAACTAACATCAGCGATATCTACTGTTACTTTGTAGTTTCCATTTGGAAGAATTTCATCTTGAACAGCATCATCTATATCTTTTGTATCTTTACCATCCATTGTTGTAGTTGTGTCTCCTCTTAAATCATGTCTTCCTAGTTTTAATTCTTTTTCTATTTCTAGTGGATCTAGTGATTTTGGAAATTGTTTTGCTTCTTCTTTAGCATCTTCTGGTACTTGAACACTTACTCCGAATTCACTTGCTATCATGGCAATTTCTGTGTCATTTCCAGGAGCATTTTTGTGTCCGATTACATAATCTATTTTGGCAAGAACCTTTCCTTTTGATATATCTTTTAAATAATCTAAGTGAACGATAAGGCCATCTACTAGGCTAAACTCTGTATTTTCAGTGTCTACTTCTATTTCATATGGCAAATTTTTATCAAGTGGTACTATTTTATAAACTCCATTATCATCTACTATTTCGGCTAGACTTCTTCCTAATGAACGTTTTAAAATTTTGACAACTTTTCCTTCGTTTTTCTCTTTATTTACATAATCAACTAATACAGTGTCATTATCTGCAGCACCTTTTAAATTGTTTTTAGCTATAAAGATATCGTCTCCACCTTTTACTAAAAGATGTGCGTTTCCTTTTTCATGAACATCAAGTACACCTGTTACTAGTTCATTCATTTTGTACGTATTTCCATTTGTTTGCCTTACAATTCCTTCTTTGCATAGACTTTCTAAATCATCCATTACTTCTCTATAGTCATCAACAGTACTGTTCTTATACAGTTTATTAACTATATCGATTGGATTTAAGTTTTTGTTTTCTTTTTCTAGTATTTCAATAATTTTTTCTTTCATAATTAACCCTCACTCCCATTTTACCATATAAATTAAAAAGTTCATAATAATTTTTATGAACTTAGTTAACATTTTTTAGACAGATAAAACCATTGAAAGAATTATAAATGCAAAGCCTAATACATAAGTTAGTATTGTAATAAACTTTTCAAATCCTCTTTCTTTTGATTTACCTAAAAGTACGCTGTTTCCACCAGTTATAATTTGACTTGCATCGCTTGCCTTGTTACTTTGTAGTAAAACTACTGCGATTAATAAAACTGATACTACTAATAAAACTTTTTCCATCTTTTTCTCCCTCGTGAGTTATTATACTATATTTATTTGTGATTTACAAGAATTACTTTTTTTCTTCTAATTCTTCTTCTATTTTAAGAAGTCTATTAAATTTGCATATTCTTTCACCACGTGAAACTGAACCTGTTTTTACGAATGGTATGTTTAGTGCAACAGCTGCATCAATTATGAATGTATCTGTTGTTTCACCACTTCTATGAGACATAATACATGTATAGTTATTCTTTTTCGCAAGTACGATAGTTTCTAGCATTTCATAGAATGTTCCAATTTGGTTTGGCTTGATTAGAATTGAATTGCATAATCCATTTTCTATACCATGCTCTAGTTCTTTCTTATTTGTTACGAATAAGTCGTCTCCAACAATATTTATTTCTTTTCCTAGACTATCTGTTATTAATTTAAAGCCTTCGTAATCATTTTCATCATAAGGATCTTCTATTGAAATGATTGGATAACTTTTAACTAAGTCTAGATAGTAGTCAAGAAGTTCTTCTTTGTTTAAGAATTTATCTTCGATTTTGTATGTTTTTGTTGTCTCATTATAAATTGATGAAGCTGCTACATCTAGTGCAATAAATACATCTTTTCCTGGTATGTATCCAGCAAGTTCAGTTGCTTTTACAATGTAATTTAGTGCAGTTTTATTTGTTTCAAGGTTTGGTGCGAATCCTCCTTCGTCGCCTACTGATGTTGTAAGACCTTCGTTATCTAAAAGTTTTTTTAGTGCGTGAAATACTTCGCTTGCACATCTTAGTCCTTCCTTAAATGATTCTCTTTTTGGAACTATCATAAATTCTTGAATATCTAAGTTGTTTTTAGCATGCATTCCTCCGTTTATGATATTGAACATTAATCTTGGTATTTTCTTTTCTCTTGGATTTAAGTATTCATATACCTCTTTTCCAGCTTCTTCGGCTGCTGCTTTTACGCATGCAAGGCTTACTCCTAGTGTAGCGTTTGCTCCTAGTTTGCTTTTATTTGGAGTTCCATCTAGTTCAATCATTTTAGTATCTATTTCTTTTATTTGTGATACATCGTATCCTACGATTGCGTCTTTTATAATTGTATTTACGTTGTTTACCGCTTTTAGGACACCTTTTCCACAATATCTTTCATCATTATCTCTAAGTTCTAAGGCTTCTCTACTTCCAGTTGAAGCTCCTGATGGTACTGATGCTATGGCTTTTACGCCTTTTTCAGTAGTTACTTCTACTTCAACAGTTGGATACCCTCTAGAGTCTAAAATTTCTCTTGCTTTTATGTTTGTTATTTTGCTCATAAATATACCCTCCAATTATTTACATATTCATTATACTATTTTTTTAAATAATATGCTATAATATTCTTGGTAAAAAAGGGAGACAAGT
>CAKONA010000095.1 GCA_934096785.1 uncultured Bacilli bacterium
CCTTCTTCTAGTTTATTATATAAAATATTACCCCCCCCGCAAGCGAATTTTTGTTCGTACATTAAAAAATAGCTATTTATTTAGGCCAATTTGATAATATTATTATGTACAAATTTATAATTTATTTTCTTTGCAACAAATAAAAAGACTTTTAAGTAAAGTTTACTAATAAAGTCTTTCTTCATATTCGAATTCTTGATCTAATATTTGGACTATATCTCCCTCTTTAGCACCTAATTGTTTAAGTTCATCATCTACTCCTAAAGATTTTAGTTTTGATGCGAATCTTAGTGCTGATTCATCTGAGTTGAATCTTGTCATTTTTAATAGTTTTTCTAGTTCTGGACCTGTAACTTTCCATTTACTTTCGCCGATTCTTTCGATTTTGTATGGTTTTTCATGCTTGAATTCATAAAGTACATAGTCTTCGAATTCATTCTTTTCATAGATGTTTTCTTCTGGTAGGGTTTCTAATAGGTCTTTTAATTTATAAACTAGTTCTTTAGTACCCATGTTAGTTACTGCGCTTATTTCTAGTATTTCTTTATCTTTAAATTCTGTTTTGAATCTTTCTAAGTTTTCTTTAGAACCTGGTAAGTCCATTTTATTAGCTACGATTATTTCTTTTTTATTATATAGGTTTTCATCGTATTTTTTGATTTCGTTTCTTATTATTTTGTAGTCTTCTATAACATCTCTTCCATCAACTTGTGCCATATCTAGTACATGACATACTACTCTACAACGGCTTGCATGCCTTAGGAATTTGTCTCCTAAACCTATTCCTTCACTAGACCCTTCAATCATTCCTGGTAGATCTGCGACTACATAACTATAGTCTCCTGCTTTTACTACTCCTAGGTTTGGAACTAATGTTGTGAAGTGATAGTCTGCTATTTTAGGTTTTGCTGCGCTTATAACGCTAATTAGAGAACTCTTTCCTACTGATGGGAAACCTACAAGACCAACATCTGCTAAAAGTTTTAATTCTATGCTTACGTTTCTTTCTTCTCCTGGTTCTCCAAGTTCACTTGTGTATGGTGCTTTATTTTTATTTGTCATGAACGCTGCATTTCCTTTACCACCACGACCACCTTTAGCAACTATACATTCTTGATTATCAGTTACTAAATCACATATTATAAGGTTTGTATCTGTATCTTTAATTGTTGTACCTATTGGAACTATTATGACTGTGTCTTCTGCTGAACTTCCTGTTTGATTACGTCCACGTCCCATTTCTCCGCTTTGTCCTTTAATAACTTTTCTATATCTTAAATCTATAAGTGTACGTAAACCTTTATCTGCTTTAAAGATTATACTTCCACCTTTACCACCATTACCTCCATCTGGGCCACCTAATGGTACATATTTTTCACGTAGAAATGATGTACATCCATCTCCACCTTTACCAGCTATAAGTTTTAAATTTACTTCATCAATAAACATAGTATCCCCTCATTTCTCCTAGATTATAGCATATATTAGAATGTTTTACAATTGAAAAGTGCCTAATTGTTAAGCACTTTATTTTTTTAGTTTTAAACTTTTGTTTTTCTTGATGCTTTTTAATTTACAAGCTAAACGTGATAATAATATATCAGTAATTGTTATTTTTTCATCTCCTGTTGATTCTTTCATAGTAATCTCCTTTCAACTTCTATATATTTATTATAATACAAAATCATTTGTATTTCTACTTCAATACTAATGTTTTTTCTTCTTGTTTTTCTCCCATTTCGTCGTTATAACCTATGATTTCTTTAGTTTCTTTATTGTATCCATAGTACATTTGCCCGTATACTACATAGTCACTACCACCATCGATTAGTTCTTCAATTGAGTCTGCTGGTTCATTTCTAATTATAAATATTCTACCATCTTCCTTTTCATAAATGTTGTATCCTACAAAAGCATGTGTTATTGTTCTTGTGTTTCCTGTTTGATTTTGAACATTTGAATCTTTTGAATAGTCGTATACTGTTTCTTCTTTTGTAACTTCTATGCCATTTATATCTTTTGTAGTTGTTTCTACTCTTTTAGAATATTCATATTCAGTATAGTCATGAATAGAATCTTCAAGTTCAAGAAGTTTATCTATGTTTTCATCTATTGGTATTAAATTTCCTCTTATAGCTACCTCATTAATTAAGGCTTCTTTTTCACTTAATTTGTCTATTTTGTCACCTTTTATGAATGTTTTATAGTAGTTTCTTCTTTCACTATTTAATCTTGTTTGAAACTCATCTTCTGTTTCATAAATGTGTCCATGTGGTTCTGTAAATGCTGGATCTGAGTTCATAATCATTATTGCTGAAGAAGAAACTCCGATACCTACGATTCCTGATGCAACTAGTACTTTGTATTTAATGTCATCAATGTACTCATCAAATGTTCTTTTTTTCTTAACTGGTTTTTCCATAATTTTTCTCCTTTATTTTAATTTTAATACTTTATTTGTTTCATTGTTCACCTACTTTAGTTCTAATGTTTTATTTAACTTTTCTCCCATTTCATCATTATAGTCTATAAACTCATTTGTTTCTTTGTTGTAACCATAATATATTTTGTTTTCACTTACATATGTATATCCATTATTGATTAGGTCTTCAATAGAATCCATAGGTTCACTTTTAATGAGTCTTGGAGTTTCTTTTTCATCTATTATTACATTGTAGCCTATGAATTTATGAGAAACTGTTCTTTCATTACCTGTTTTGTTTCCAACACCTGGGTCTTTTGAGTATTTACTCTCTGTTATGTAGTTTACATACATTATATCATTTATATATATTGGACTAAAGTACGTTTCTTCGTATTCATATTCAGTGTAGTCATAGACTTTACTTTCTAATTCAGTTAGTTTTTCTATATTGCTTTCGATTGGTAATAAGTCTCTTTCAAATGCATAAGAGAGTTTCTTTGAATCAGTTTCTGTTATAGTGTTGTATTCTTCTGTTCTTTTATAATCTCCGATAAATTCTCTTTCGCTTTCTATGTCTCTTACGTATCCTTCTTCATTTACATATACATGTGCATGTTCTTCATTTATATTACATTCTACTTTCTTTCCACAACCACTAAATACTGATAAAATTGTTGTTAGAGTTAATATACTTATTAATTTATTTCTTTTCATTTTTTCTCCTTAAATTTGTAGTCTTTATTATATGATAATTTAGTATTAAAAGCAATATAAAAGAGCCTTTATATAAACATTGGCTCTTTCTCAAACATTTTGGTTTCGTTGTATTCGTATTCATTTAGAAGTGTTATTGTTCCAGTTTCTAGTGTTTTTGGAATATCTATTAATCTTTGATTTTTAGAACCTCTAAATAGTAGGTTTAAATCTTTTTCTTCTAGAATGAATTTTCCATCTACTAGTACATCTATGTAATGCATGAATTTATCATATTCGGGGTTCTTTTTTGACATCTCTATTAGTTTTTCGAATGTAAAACCAGTATATACCCAAATATTAAGTCCTAAGGATTTAGCGTAAGCAGCTATTTTAGCACAAGCACCTGGTTGGAACATTGGATCTCCTCCACTAAAGGTGATGCCTGTGTGATATTTTAGTTCACTTATTGCTTCACATACCATATCTATTGGTACTAAGCCTCCTCCGTTAAAGTCGTGTGTACCTGGATTTTGGCAACCTTTACAGTTATGTGAACACCCCTGAGTCCACACTACTGCTCTAAGACCTGGACCATCTACGATTGAATCGGTAGTTAGGTCTGCTGCTAAACGGATGTAATCACTATTTTGTTGCATGAGTTACTCTATCATTAACTTCTGCTTTTTTGGCATTGTTAAATCTATCTAATGTTCCAACTAGATATCCAGTGATTCTTCTAATTCTTTCGAATCCTACTCCGTCTCCTACTGTTTTTTTACTTTTTTTAACTTCTTTTTCCATAATCTATTACCTTCCTTTTTTTATTTTGTTAAACTACCGCAACCCTCATAGCAATCTAAACTTGAGATTTTTTCCATTTCAACGCCTTCGTTTTCATGTCTTCCACATCTTGGACATACGTCTTTAATAACTCCAACATATCCACAAACTGGGTCTCTATCTACTGGGTGGTTGATTGCTCCATAACCGATTCCAGTGTCATGCATTATTCTAACTACTGTTTCGAATGCATCTACGTTATTTACTGTGTCTCCATCTAGTTCAATGTATGAGATATGTCCTGCATTAGTTAGTGCATGATATTTTCCTTCTACTTCTAATTTATGTTGTACTGATGTTTTATAATAAACTGGTACATGGAATGAGTTAGTATAGTAATCTCTATCTGTAACGCCTTTAATTTTTCCATATATTGATCTATCTATTGCTACAAATCTTCCTGATAGTCCTTCTGCTGGTGTAGCTAAGCATGTAAAGTTAAGATTGTATTCTTCTGTGTATTCATCACATTTCTTTCTCATGTGTCCAATTATTTCAAGTCCTAATTTTTGTGCTTTTTCACTTTCTCCATGATGTTCTCCAATTAGTGCTTTTAATGTCTCAGCTAGTCCTATAAATCCTATTGAAAGTGTACCATGTTTTAGTACTGTTCTAAGTTTAGTTGTATTATCCATTTTTTCACTATTTAGCCATACGCCTGAACCTAATAAGAATTTAAAGTTTGCTCTTGATTTTGAACATTGACACTCAAATCTTTGAAGTAATTGTCCTTTTACTAAGTCCATTGTTTCATCTAATTCTTTATAGAATGCTTTCATATCAGCTTTATCTCTTTCACCTAAAGCAATACCATGTTTAATACC
>CAKONA010000096.1 GCA_934096785.1 uncultured Bacilli bacterium
GATATAACATCTACCCAGGACAAATAGAACAAATAATATGTGAACACCCATACGTACAAGCATGTTCAGTAGTAGGTGTACCACATCCATATAAAAAAGAAGTAGCAAAAGCATACATAGTACTTAAAGATGGAATAGAACTAAATTCAGAAGTTAAAAAATCAATAAAAGAACATTGTGAGAAGAACATTGCTGCTTACGCACTACCTTATGCATATGGATACAGAAAAGAACTACCTAAAACAAAACTAGGTAAAGTAGCCTATAGAGAACTAATTAATAGTAAAAATGAGGAAGATGAAGATGAAAAATAAAAACAATAAATGTAGTCACGAACTAGGATACAAATTAATGAAACCAATAGTGGCTTGTCACTTTAAAAGGGTATATCATCCAGTCGTTATAGGCTCTGAAAATATTCCTGATAAAGGCCCACTAGTATTCTGCGGAAACCATAGACACAAAGACGATCAATATAACGTAATGATAGCTACAAACCATGTAATACATATGCTTTCAAAAGATGAATACTTTAAAGGTAAAAAAGCATGGTTCTATAGAGCAGCAGGATGCATTCCAGTAGATAGAACAATACATGATGAAAACGCTAAAAGTGAAGCAAGAAACATCCTACATAATAAAGGATGCATAGGCCTTTTTCCAGAAGGAACAAGAAACGAAGTAACATGTAAAGATGCTGAACTTGAAAAACTAGAGAAAATACTAAATATATCAAAAGAAGAAATAATAGAAAAGATTAAAGACAAATCAATAAGGACAACACAAGTAAACCTACTTATAGAATTAAGAAACCAAAACAAAATTACAAAAGAAGAACTAAAAGAATTTGTACTTGATGCTGATAATGCATTATTAAAGTTACTAAAAAAGAAAATTATAACTAAAAGTGAATATGAAGAGTCTCTACTACTACCATTTAAATTTGGAGCAGTATCACTTGCTAAAAAAGAAAATGCACTTATTATACCATTTGCTACTACTGGACTTTACAACAAAGAAAAGAACCAACTTATAACTAGAATAGGTAAACCAATAGATATAAGTAACATGGATTTAGAAAGTGCAAATAAATTATTAAGAGAAACAATGATTAAATTAATGCAAAAAAGTGAATAATAGTATATAATATATAAATTGTGAGGTGTATTATGAAATTTATTTTAACAGCTGGTGGAACAGGAGGACACATATATCCTGCACTATCAGTATTAGATGAAATAAAAAAGGATAAAAAGAATGAATACTTATATATAGGTACTAAAAACAGAATGGAAAGTGACTTAATACCAAGCATGGGCATTCCTTATGAAAGTTTAGAAATCTATGGGCTATCTAAAACAAACATAATAAGAGATATAAAAAATATAAACTGTATTAGATTATCTTATAAGAAATGCTTAAAAATAATGGATGAATTTAAACCAGATGCAGTAATCGCATTCGGAGGTTATGTAACACTACCTGTATGTTTAGCAGCCAAAAAAAGAAAAATAAAAGTATTCTTACATGAACAAAATATGCTTCCAGGTAAAACAAATATATTCCTATCTAAAAAAGTAGATGCAGTATTCGTATCATTCAAAGAAGGAACAAGAAAACTAAAATGTAAAAAAGTTATTTACACTGGAAACCCAGTAAGTCAAAGAGCAATAGAAACTAAAAGGTTCGATAAAACAGACTTAGGCTTTACAAAAGATAAAAAACTAATAATAATAGTTATGGGTTCTCTTGGAAGCACATCAGTAAATGAAAAACTATTAGACTTCCTAAGAACATATGAAAGAGAAGACACTGAAATATTGTTTATTACTGGTAAAAAGAGTTATCCAGATTTAAGTAATAACTTAATAGTACCAAAGAGTACTAAAATAGTTCCATTCTTTGATAATCTTCCAAGTCTAATGAAATCATCAGACTTAATAATATCAAGAGCAGGAGCATCTACAATAGCTGAAATAATGGCAACTAAAACGCCATCAATATTAATACCTAGTCCATATGTAGCAAATAATCATCAATACTACAATGCACTAGACCTAGTAAATAAAAAGATAAGTATAATGCTAGAAGAAAAAGACTTAAATAAAAAAACACTAACAGATGCTATAACAGAAATATTTGAAGAAAACACATTTAACGAAATTAAAAAGAACTTAAGAGAAATAAAAGACATGTCATCAAGTACAATAATAATGGATGAAATATATAAAGAATTAAAGGAAACAAATGAAGAAAAGGGTAAAAAGAAAATTTAATTTTGGTAGATTCATATTATTCATATTATCAATATGTATTATTTACTTTGCAATAAAATATTTATCTTCTATAGATACCAAAAACATAATCATTGTAAACAATAACTACTATACAGATGATGAAATAATAGGGTCTGCTAATATTATAGATTACCCAAAATTTTTAACACTAAGTACAAAGAAAATAAAGAATAAACTTGAAAACCTAGATTTAATAGAAAGTGTAGAAGTAAAAAAAGAATTTGGCTTCAAACTAAGAATAACTGTTCATGAAAAGAAAATACTATACTTTATAAGAAGTACTAATGAATATATGCTGTCAGATGGTAAAAGTTATAGCCTTGATAATACATACGGAGTACCAACTCTAATAAACTATATACCAAACGAAGTAGAAAAGAAATTCATTGAAAAGTTTAAAGACATAGACACTAATATAATAGACATGATAAGTGAAATAGAGTATAGTAAGACATCATATGATAATGAAAGATTCCTACTTTACATGAACGATGGTAACCAAGTATATATAACAGTACTTAGAACAAACCTATTAAATAAATATGTAGACATAGTAACCAAACTAGATAATAAAAAAGGTATTCTTTATCTAGATAGTGGAAACTACTTCGAAATCAAAGAAAAGTAATCAACTTTTCTTTTTATATACATATATTTTACTATGACAAAACTAGATAATTTTAAAAAATTTATATCAAAACATGATGAATTCATAGATATCGTAAGAAATACAAGTACCTCGTGGCAAGACTTATATGAACTTTATGACTTATATGGAGAAAATGAAGAAGTATGGAAGAAATACATCAAAACAACTTCAAGTAGCAATCTAAGTATCAAAGGACTTCTAAACACTATTAAAAGTATAGATGTTTCATCATTAGAAGAGAATATAACTTCTATTCAAAAAGCAGTGTCCCTTGTAGAAGAACTAACCAAAGAAACTAAGAAAGAAGAAACTAGTACTCCTAAAGAATCAAAGATAGACTCACTTTATGGAGACAAAAATGAATAAAGAAGTTATTTCAAAGTTAAAGAGTGACCCTAAATTTCATACATTTTTAAGACAGAACTCAGAGTGGTATAAAACACTTAATAGAAACCCAGAATCCTATAATGATTTCATAAAAGCAATGAAAGAAAAGTACAAATTACGTACAATAGATAAAATAGATAACGTAATCACAAGTGTAGACTTAATAACCAAAATACTAGATGCATCTAAATAGTAAAATTTTATCATTTAAGATTGACATCCATTTTAAAACAATGCTATAATTGAAACATAAGGTAGATAGAATATCTATATAGAAAGGATTGTGATTAAAAATTATGAATAAGAAAGGATTTACATTAATAGAATTATTAGCAGTTATCGCTATATTAGCTATCTTAGTAATCATAGCATTACCAAACGTACTTTCAATGTACAATGAAGCTAAAATGAACACATTCACTACAGAAATGAGAAAATTATATAGTGGAGTTAAAGAAAAATGGATGCTAAGTAATAACGGTGGTCAAACATATACAAATGTAAGTGGATTAGCTGATAATGCAGTAGCAATTTCAATCGATGGTTCTCAAACTAATACATATTATGTTAAAATTGAACCATCAGGAAAAATCACTAGATTCATCGGAACTAATGGAACATATGGATTTGATATAACTGATACAAATGGTATTGAAGTTCAAAACATCGGAGCTCCAGAAAATATTAGTGAAGCTGATAATAAAACACAATATGAAATTAAGACTACAGATACTAAGTTAGAAATCAAAAAAGAAAATAACAAAATAACTCTTACTGGTGTTAAAACATCTAGTAACTAATTAGTAAATTAAAGACGTCAAGTCTTTTTTTTATTGCCAAATTATTATATAATTATCATGGTGGTAAAAATGGAATTAATAATCGGAAGTCATGTAAGCTTCAATAGTAAAAAACAACTTCTAGGAAGCACAGAAGAAGCAATAAGTTATAATGCTAATACATTCATGATTTATACAGGAGGACCTCAAAGTACAATAAGAGGCGCTATAAATGATGAATTCACATACGAAGCATATAAACTAATGTTAGAACACAATATAAATGCTAAAAACGTAATAGTACATGCTCCATATATAGTTAATCTTGCTAATAGAAGTGATAAAGATAAATACAATTTCTATATAGATTTCTTATCAAAAGAATTAGATAGATGTAAAACACTAGGACTTGATAAAATGGTACTTCATCCAGGAAGTGCAACTACATGTACAAAAGAAGAAGCAATAGAAAATATTGCTCATGGAATTAACCTTGTTTATAAAAATACAACTGACACTATGATACTTCTAGAATATATGTCAGGTAAAGGAAACGAAGTCGGAACATCTATCACAGAATTAAAAAGTATAATAGACAAAATAGAAGATAAAGATAGAATAGGTGTATGTCTAGAT
>CAKONA010000097.1 GCA_934096785.1 uncultured Bacilli bacterium
CGGGAAATGTGAACTTAATTGTGACACAAATAATGACGGAAAATGTGAACTTAATTGTGACACAAATAAAGATGGTAAATGTGATTTAAACTGTGACACAAACGGAGACGGAAAGTGTGATGAAAACTGTGATACAGATGGAGATGGAAAGTGTGATGAAAAATGTACTACTATTGAAATAGATGATAAAGAAGAATATGTTTTAACATTTACAGATTCATCAACATTCAATAGAAAGAATATCTTACCAGGATGGACTGGATATAAAACATTTAAAATTAAAAATAATACAACTTCTAAACAAGTAATAAGCATGAAATGGACTAATGTAACAAATACATTTACTACTATTAATAACCTATATTATAATGTTAAACGTGGAAATACTACAATTGTTAAAGAAACAAGAGCTCCATATAAAGAAGCAACAATTAATTCTTCAATAACTATACCAGCAAATACAACTTATGAATTTAGATTCAACTTTGAATTTAAAAATACAAGTATGAAGCAAGATATGGATAAGGGTAAGACATTTGATGCTAAAATAAAAGTAACTGTTAAGTAACAGTTACTTTTTTCTTACATATATAATTGTAACTCCAAGTGTTATTAAACTAATTATAGAGCCTATTATTAAGCCTCTAGGAATGAATTTAAACTCTATAGTATGTTTTCCTTCATTTAGATCTAAACAGATAAGTGAGTTTAAACATTCATCATAATTTACTTTCTTATTATCTACGTATACACTCCATCCTTTATTATATGGAATAGATGTAAATAATGTTGTTTTATCTTTAGTAACATTTATAGTACCCTTAATATAATCATCTTTTTCATATTTAGTTATTTCTAATTGATTAGATTTCATATTATTTATAAAGTCTTTGTAAGCACTTAAATATGTTATATGTACATCAGTGTATTCTTTTAAATATTCATAATTATTTGTTGTGAAAACAATCTTATATTTATCACCTTTTTTAAGTAATTTAGGTAATATACTAGTATTGAAGCTTTCTACTTCTTTATCATTAATGTATACTTTCATCATTGTATAGAAAGTTCTCATTTCATTAAATGTTATAAATCCATCTTCTTTTATAGTACCTTCAATAATATATTCATTATCTTTATCAGTAGTTCTAATAAATGTTTTTTTAGTATCTTCTCTTGTTATTTCTTTAGTGTTCTTATAAGTTATTTTTTCATTTAGAAGACTATATGTTTTATTGTTAGCATTTTGCATTAGATTTATTATTTCTTCTGTATTATCGTATTTATTATTTTTGCTTTTAAAGTTTTTAATATTTTTATTAACCATGAAACCTATTGATAATGCATCATTATTTTTATACATGTTTGTTGCTTGATATTTATCATTTACATTTTCATAATATGATTCATTTTGTTTACCGCTTATATATTTAACTCCTAGTATTGATGTCATATAAGGATTCTTTCCATCAAATTTAAGTGATGTCATATTTTTAACAGTGTACTCTAGTTGTTCATTTAAGAAGTGTAGTAGTTTAGTGTTCTTTATTGAATTAAATGAATCTATACCATTGTATCCAAATAGGGAACCTGCTGTATTAAACATATCATTTTTTTCAATATGTACTCTATAGAAATTATTAGTTTTAGAATCATTTTCTTTTATAGTATTAGATATATCTATATTAGTATTTAGTGTGTCGTTTAGATTTGTTATTATGTTATAGCACTCTAGGTTATCAAATGTAATCATTGTATTGAATATTAGTTCTAAGAAGAACATTGATATAAGTAGTATTCTTGCTTTTTTGTTTTCTAGTAAGAACATGTATTCTAGTAATAGTATTATTCCAAATACATAAGCGCTTACTCTAACTCTGCTTTCTACAAAATCTACTTGTAAGAATGGATAAACTGTTAAACAAATAAATACGCCTGTACACACTATTTTAAATAGTAGATTTTGTTTTACATTATCAAAATTAATATATGTTTTAGCACCTATAATAATAAGTAAGAATGATATCATAAATGAATATCTATTAGGATACCATATAGGTCGTTGGAACATATGCCATGTGTAATCTATTAAATTAAAACTTACACTTAATATAAAGAATAATATAAATATTAATGTTGTTATTTTTTCTTTTTTAGATACATTATTTAAGAAGAAGAATTTAATTACTAAGACGGCTACTAACATAGTTACATATATGTTTACACTTCCATATTTAATGTCATTTTCAATTAATGTACCAGGTAATAATTTATAAAAGAAGTATACGTAGTTTGTATTAAATTCAAAATAATTAGTTTGAGTTTCTACTGTAAAGTGTTCTAATTTTCCATTCATTAGTTCTAGAAATACAGGTATTAGTGTAACTGCACACATTATTCCAGAAAGTAAACTGCTTATTATAAAGTCTTTGATTATTTTCTTATCTTTCTTTTTAAGATTTATATAACTATATATAAAATATAATAATGAGAATATACATTCCATATATCCTATATAGAAGTTAGATAGAATACATATTGTTAACATAAATATATATAGTTTATTCTTTCTTTCATGAATTAATTTATCTAAGCCCATTATAAGTATAGGAAAGAAAACTACATTATCGAAGTACATATAGTTATGATAGTAAGCAACCATATAACCCATTAGAGCATAATTTATACTAAATATAGTATAGAATGTATTATTTTGATTTTTGTATTTGTATCTTAGATATTTACACATTGTGAATCCTGAAAGGCCTATTCTTAGAAGTATTATAAATAGATAATAATTCATTATCGTGCTTTCTTTAGCAAATATACAAAGTAGGTTAGTTGGATTAAATAAGTAATAGATTGCAGTTGCATAGAAGTTATAACCAAGTGAACCACCAAATGAATAGAATAAACTATTTTTTCCAAGAATGGCATTTTTAAAATTAATTGTAAATGCTGGATATTGATATACTCCATCGTATTTAGCAATCGCATATTGTCCGAATGGATAAGTATCTGTAAATTTACATCCTATTAATATAATTATAATTGGAATAAGTATTGCCAATATTTCAGGCAAATATTTTTTAATTTTTTTCATAGCATCACCTATAAAATTATAACATATTTTAAAAAATTTTAAAAAAAGTATTGCAACATTTTATTAAAAATGCTAAGATTAATATAGTAAAGGGAGGATGAAAAAGATGGATAACAATAAGGGACAAACAATATTCTTATCTGTTATAGGTATTGCAACATTATTAGTAGCAATCGTTGGAGCAACATTTGCATGGTTCAGTGCAACAGTTACTGGAAATGATAAAGCATCAAGTATTATCGTTTCAACAGCAGTTTTAGGTAATGTTACTTTCACTGATGGTAATCAAATTAATATGACTAATATTAGACCAGAACAAAGTCCACAAGAAACAAAGACTTTTACAATTGCTAATACTACTGAAGGTGCAACTGAAACAATTGCTTACAAGATTACTTTAAATGTAACTACTAATACTTTAACTGAAGCTTCAAAAGTTGGCGAAGATTATTATTTTGTACACAAATTATCTGGTACAAGCAGTAAGACTTCTGACGCTGGTACACTTGTTAATTTAGCAGAAACTAAAGTTCCAACTACTACAGCTGATTTAGGTAATGGTACATTAGTTGGTACTGAAACTCATACTTATACTTATACTATCCAATTCAAGGAAGCTAATGCTGATCAAAATGCTGCTCAAGGAAAAGCATTCCAAGGTAAGTTAAGTGTTACAAATACTGATAACACAGGAAATTAGTATAGAGCAATGATAAAATTAAGTAGTAGAGATACTACTTTTTTTAATGTATATTTTTTAATTTTATATTGTATAATCTTTGCAATTTTGTTATTATATATATATAGTATGGTGAATAGGATATGGAAAAGAATTTAGAAAAAAGTAGAAAATTTAATATTGTTATTTATTTATTAACATTAATAGCTTTGTTTGTTATGGTTATTGGAACAAGTTATGCTTATTATGTTAAGAAAATAAAGAATGGAGATACAACTAGAGTAATAATAAAGAGTCAAAATATGTTAATTAGATTCTTTGATGGAAGTGAAATAAATGCAGAACATGTAACACCTGGTTGGGAAGACACATACAAATTCTCAATAGAGAATTATAGTCCTGATACAGTTGGTAAATATAGAATGAAATTAGAAATAATAAATCCACTTACTAATACCATAGAAGAAAACTTTACATATCAATTAAGTGGTAAGCCTACTAAAAATAATGGAGATAAACTTGTAAGTGTTAGTGAAAAGGCTGTTCCAGTAAGTAGTACAGAACTTGGAACTGGAGAAATAAGTATTGGTTCATTACATGAATATGAATTAAAACTACAATTAAAAGAAAACAATCAAGATCAAAATTATTTAATGGGTAAAACTTTTGTTGCTAAGGTAGTAGTAGAGTACATTTATGAATAATGAGGTTTTGCTATGGAAGAAGATAAATCTATTAAAATAAAAAGAATATTTAAAATGACTTATAAAATTATAAGTTATACTATTATAGCTATACTAATGTGTATTGCGTCTTTTTTGATTTTCTACGTTATTAGTGGTAAAATAGCAAAGAAGCAAGGAAAACAACCATTGTTTGGTTTGTATACTATAATAAGTCCTAGTATGACTGGTAC
>CAKONA010000098.1 GCA_934096785.1 uncultured Bacilli bacterium
TCTTATGCATGGTTTACTGAAAATACAACTGTTACTGTTGATAGCATTGATGTTAATGTTAGTGCTGCTAATGGTATCCAAGTTTCTGTAGATGCTGTTAACTGGAAGGCAAATATTTCAACTACTGATATTACTACTAATGCTTATACTGGTAATACTAATCAATTACCAAATCAAATTGTTCCAGTTTCTACTATAGGTGATGTAGATACTGCTACTGGATTTATGAAAATGTATAAAGGATCTATTGAGGCTGATGCTAGTACTGCTCATGGTTATAGATTAGTTGCTGAACAATCTATTGAAAAAGCTGGTACTACTGGAGACTTTATAGCATTTGATTTATTCTTATTAACTACACAAGCTACTACAGTATATTTAACAACTTCTTCTGATGTTGTTGCTACTGCTGCTAATACAGGACTTAAAAATGCTTCTAGAGTTGCATTCCTTTATGAAGGTAATGCTGCTACTGGTGCTAGTGCTGATGCTATAGCATTAAAGGGTGCTGCTAGTCATAGTGCTGGTGGAACTACTAATATATTCTGGGAACCAAACTCTAATGCACATACACCTGCTGGTGTAGCACAAGCAAACAACTATGGAGAAACTACATATGATACAACAACTAAAGTTCCAAATTATTATGGAATTAAAGCTCCAATTGCTGCTAATCCTGCAGTAGATTATCAATCAAAAGTTGATACTTATTTTGGACAAGTAACTCCTGATATTCAAACTCCAGAAGGAAATACTGCTAATGGAGAATATAAAACATTATTTAACTTAGCTGCTGGTATTAACAAGATTAGAATATATGGATGGGTTGAAGGACAAGATTACGACTGTGAAAACAATGCTTCTGGTTCTAATATTACTTATAATATCCAAATATCTAAGAATGCATCAGCATAGTAAGAGTGGAGGCGTAATATGAAAGGAAAAAAGATTTTAAAAGTTATTTTAGATGTAATAATTTGGGTTGTTATTATTTTAGCAGCTAGTGTAACTTTAATTACACTTACATCTCGTGAAAAAGGTGTTTCTAAGATTTTAGGATACGTTCCATTAAATATTCAAACAGGGTCAATGGAACCAACAATTATGACAGGTGATTTAATCATTACTAAAGCTTATGATGGAAAGAGTGAGCTTAAAGAAGGTGATGTAATCGCATTCTTCGCTATGGAAGAAAATACAAAAATTATTAAGACACACCGTATTAAATCAGTACTTACTGTTAATGGCATGACATCTTATGTTACTCAAGGTGATAATAATACTGGAGAAGATCCACAACAAGTTGCTCCTGGAGATATTATCTCTGTATGGAATGGAACAAGATTACCAGTTTTAGGTTCAATCTTAACATTCTTAAAGACTAAAGTTGGATTCTTTGTATGTATCATTTTACCTTTAGCAGCATTCTTTATATATCAATTATATAAATTCATAATGTTATTACTAGATTATAAAAAGGTTAAATGATTTGTTAATATAAAATAAATTACTATTCTTCGGAATAGTTTTTTATTGTTTAAAAAATATTTGAGTGTTATACTTTTATAGTAGGAGAGTGAATATGAAAGATAAAGAAAAGAAAATGTTATTTGGAATTGGAATAGTATTTTTATTTTTAGCTACTGTAAGTTTATCTTATGCGTACTTTTCAGCAAATATTACTACTAAAGATGTAAAAGATCAAGTAGTAGAAACTGGTACATTAATGCTAACTTATACAGATGGACCTGAAATAGTAATGAATAATATAAAACCAGGAACATCTATTACTAAAGAAGTAAGTGTTAAAAATACTGGTACGTTAGACACTGCATATAATCTTGTATGGCAAGAACTAGCAAATGAGATTACTAATGATGAAATGGTTATAGAAGCAACATGTACTAGACTGAATGCAAATGGAGTAGAAGAAGGTACATGTGAATCTTTATCAAGTACACCAATTAAAAGAATAAAAATAAAAGAGAATGTTTCAATCGAAGCAAATATTACTCATAGATATAATATAACAATAACTTTTAAAGAAATAAGTGCTGATCAAAATTATAATCAAGGTAAAAGTTTCACTGGTACTTTAGGAGTTAATGAATATGTAGAAAACACTCCAATATATTGTACTTTTGATGGGAATATGGTACAGGGTGCAGAGTATGTTAATGGACAATACACTTATAGATATAAACAAGAAGCTTATGGTCGTTCTTCTTGGAATAACATAACTTATGATGGCTGGGGAGTACAATTAACTGATGCAAAAAGTAATGATCCAGTAACAACAAAATTATGTACTTATATAAACAATAAACCAATTGTTTCAATGGCATCAATGTTTCATACTAGTAATCCTGTTACTATAGATTTTAGTAGTTTTAATACTTTAAATATAAAAGATATGAGTAATATGTTCACGGCCAATACTACTAAAATATTGGATATATCTAATTTTGATACAAGTAATGTAATCGATATGAGTGGAATGTTTTATGGCACAAAATCTGCCACATTAGATTTAAGCAGTTTTGATACTTTGAGTGTAACTGATATGAGCCATATGTTTTATGAAGCAAATGCTACCAATATAATAGGATTAGAAAACTTTAATACAAAGAAAGTTTATTCAATGAGCCATATGTTTTATAAAACTAAAGTATTAAAGTTAGATTTAAGTAGTTTTGATACAAGCAATGTGAGAAATATGTCCTCAATGTTTATGGATAGCAATGTAATAAGCTTAAATATCAGTAGTTTTGATACAAGTAGGGTAACTGATATGAGCGGCATGTTTTGTGGAATAAAAGTATCTTCATTAGACGTAAGTAATTTTAATACAAGTAAGGTAACTGATATGAGACATATGTTTAATGGTTTAAAAGTTTCTTCACTAGATGTAAGCAACTTTGATACAAGCAATGTAACTGATATGAGTAATATGTTTTATGGATTAACATTGTCTAAATTGGATTTAAGTAATTTTAATACTAGTAAGTTAACTAATATGTATATGATGTTTTCAAGATTAAAAACTAATTCATTAAATTTAAGTAGTTTTGATACAAGCAAAGTTACAAATATGGGCAATTTGTTTTCTGGTACACAAATTTCGAAAATTGATCTTAGCAATTTCAATACGAGTAATGTAACTAATATGACAAATATGTTTGATAACAGTAATTTTTCTTCTATTGATATTAGTAATTTTAACACAAGTAAAGTTACTAGTATGTTTGGAATGTTTGCAAATATAAAACTAGATTCGTTAGATATTAGTAAACTTGATACATCAAATGTTACTAATATGAAAAGAATGTTTGGAGGCTTAAAAATTAATAAATTAGACTTAAGTACTTTAAATACCAGTAAGGCAACTACTATGGCCGAAATGTTTCAAGAAAGTGAAATTAAAAACTTAGATTTAAGTAATTTTGATACTTCAAATGTAACAGATATGAATAAAATGTTTGCAATTACAAAATACGATAAATTAGACTTAAGTAGTTTTGATACAAGCAAAGTAACTGATATGGGATGGATGTTTTCAAATACAAGTTATGAAAATTTAGATTTAAGCAGTTTTAGTACAAGCAATGTAACTGATATGTCCTATATGTTTGCATGGAACTCAAAATTAAAAACTATATATGTAAGTGATAAATTTGTTACTGATAATGTTACTAGTTCAAGTGATATGTTTTATGGAAATACTGAACTTTTAGGTGGTTCAAGTACTAAATTTAATTCTTCTAAAATAGATAAAGCATATGCTAGAGTTGATGGTGGCACTAGTAGTCCTGGATATTTTACATTAAAGACAAATTAAGAAGTTTAAATACTTCTTTTTATTTTGATAAATATGAGTGTATTTCCTTGTAATTTAGGTTTAAAATATGATAAAATTAAACTGAGTATAGAATTAAGAATAGAGGTGGAAGAATTGTCAACGTATATTAGATTTTTATATGATTTATTCGAACAATTCTTTTCTGGAATTATTAATATATTTATGGGTATAGTTAAAGGTGTTATTAAGATGTTTAACTTTAAAGCATATTTAAAGATATTAAAAGAATATTCTGGAGAATTTTCAGTTGGTCAGTGGATATTAGTAGGTTTAGCAGTATTACTTATTCTTGCATTCTTAGCAGGCATTATCTATTTAGTATTTTTAGTAATTAGAAAGATTTTTAAGTTTAAAAAGACTTTAGTAGAGCAAGAAAGTTTATTAGAAGAGGTTGCTAAACTTGATAGAGATGTTATAAGACTTAATCAAGAAAAAGAAGAGTTATATGCTTTGAAGGTTTCACAGATTGGTCTTAAACCTCAAGAGAGTGCTTTGAATATAGATTTACCTAATGAAGTTAAAAGTGGTAATGAAGGTGAAACTAATGGTGAAACTAGTGAAGAAAGTACTCCTGAAGCAATACCTGAAGCAGCTAATGGAAGTCGTTTCTTCAAATTAACTCAAATTGATGAAGAGTATGAAGGAAAGACACCTGAGAATTTTGGTAATACATTTACTCTTGAAGAGTTATGCGATACATTTAGAAATTTTGCTGCTAGTCGTATGAAACTATATTATAAAGTTAAAATCATTCGTTTGTTTGTAGCGGCTCTTGG
>CAKONA010000099.1 GCA_934096785.1 uncultured Bacilli bacterium
AACTTTACCAATAAATTTTAATTTATCTACTTCTACATCTTTATCTAATTTAATAGTTCCTTCTTTCATATTAAGAGCAAGAGCACCTAAATCATCAGTAGAATATTTATTTGCAGCTCCTCTTTCAGTAACAGTAAGTCCAGTATCAGTATCGTCATCATAATAATAAGCAACTAAATTACCATATTTAATTATATGTTTAGTAGTATACTTACCAGTAATAACAGATGATTGAGTTTCTGAACTATTAACTTCTTGAATAACATAACTATTTTTACTAGTTACTTCTCCTCCAGCTAAATCTATTTTAATATTATCTGCATAACTTGAATGTTCTTCAATATAAATCGCATCACCAGTAAGATTAATTCCACCAGTTCTAGGAACAGGAGTAACTTTTTCACCAGTTGCATTAATTTTACCACCAGTAACATTTAATTTACCAGATCTAATTGCAATACCAGTATGAGCATTTATTTCACCACCACTAATAGTTGTAACACCATCATTTGGTAAATAAATTCCAAAGCCTTCACTAGCAGTAATAGATCCACCAGTAATATTTAATTTACCAGTATTGCTTAAGTTTCCATTACCACTAATTCCAATTGAATTACCAGTAACAGTAATATTTCCTTCAAAGTTTACTGTTGATTTATCCCAATAAGCAATACCATATTTATTTGCTGTAACACTTGGATCATCCAAAATTATATTTACATCTTTAGTAACTGTTAATGTAGCATCATCTTCAGCTTGTAATGTATAATCAAGTCCTTTGATAGTACCATTTTTAACAGTCATATTAGTATTTTTACCAATTCTTAATTTAACACCAGCAGCATCAAATGTTAATGTCTTACCATTTAAATCTAATGTAACATTTTCATTATCAAGAATAATTGTGTTATAAACAGTAGCATCTTCTAATAATTTGAAAGTACCATTTTTATTTGAAGCAAATGCTACTTCTAAATCATGATAATCATTTCCATTAACAAGAACTACTGAATCAGATGCATAAACAAACATACTTTCTTTAGCAGTAAATGCTTTACCGTCTTTAGTACTCATTGACATATTGAAGTTAGCACTTCCTGATTCAAAGTTAACAAAACTTACTTTGAACTTATAAGTTCCTTCTTTAAGTGTACTTCCAAATGCTTCAGAAATATTACTTATTTCTTTCCATGTAGAAGCTTCTTTATCATAATATTTAAGACTATCTACTAACTTACCTACACCTGGATCATCAACACTAAATCCACCTATAGTAGTTACTTCTAATCCTTCGTTTCCGTTTGCTTTAACGTCTACGCTAAATTCAAAGATGTCTCCTGCCTTTACTTCGCTAGGAAGATTAACATCAATTTTAGCATCCATTTTAATAACAGGTTCAGGATACTCATCAAGCATTCCTTCTTCCTTACCTAAACCCATTTCTACTTGAACATTAGCTCCATCAGAAGTGAATGTAAAACCATTAATCCAAGTAGCTGGAATAATTATTTTACCATTTTCTACTGAAGCTGTTCCATTTAAATTACTTTGTATAGAGCCATCATCTACTTTTTCATTAAATGGAACTTCCAAAGTTTTTTCATCATTATTTACATAGAATATATTTAAATTGTTTTCAAGTTCTTTTACTTCATCTTCGGTTAAAACAATTAAATCATCAGTTGGTTCTTCTGGTACAACTCTCCAAAGATTTTCAATAGAACTATAATAATATGTTTTTAATCCATCAGCGTTAAATTCTGAATTAAAGTAGACATTTCCTTGAATGTATGATTCGCGTACGCCAGCTTTAGCTGCACGAGTACCAGTTATGGTAAAGTCACCATCAAATCTAGTTGAACCAATAACATACATATCAGTTGTATAATCTACTGTTGATTCTTTAACCTTAGCATGAACATCAAAAGTAGAAATTACTATAAATAATAAACATATTACTAATCTTTTAATATTCTTCATACTTCTCTCCTTACTATTTTAATTTAATATTTGATACTTTATCAAAAGTTCCAGAGTTAATTATTAAACCACTCTCTGGTACATTAACTGTATAAGTTTTATAATCTGTTTTACCATCACTATATTTAACTTTATAAGTTACATCAGCTGTACCAGCAACTTTTTTACCATCGGCTAATATGAATAATTTAGCTTGTCTAACGGTTGTTCCACTAAGTTCTTCAAGTTTATAAGTTAACTCAACAATACGTTCCCACTTAGCTTTTAAAGTAATATTCTTAGTAACTTTAGAATCAAAGTTATATTCAGTATCTCCTAAGTACCAACCTAAGAATTTATATCCATCTTTAGTTGGATTACTTGGTTTAGCTACTGTTTTACCATCAACTACTTTTTCACTTGCTACTTTACTTCCACCATCACTGTCAAATGTAACAGTATAAGTTTTAACTTCACTATTCTTAGCCCATGTAGCCTTTAATGTAATGTTTTTAGTAACTTTACTATTAAAGTCATATTCTTTACCGTTTAATGTCCAAGAAACAAATGTATATCCACTCTTAGTAGGATTCTTTGGTCTGCTTACTTTAGAATTCTTACTTACTTTTTGACTAGTTACTTTACTTCCACCATCTGAGTTGAATGTAACAGTATATTTAGTTGTAGTAGTTGTATTAGATGTATTTGTTTTACTTGAATCAGTATTAGTCTTATCATCAGACTTATTACTATCATCATCTTCATTCGGTGCTGTAACTTTTTCAAACTTAGCTGTAAGTTTAGTATCTTTACTAACAGTATCTCCTACACTTACTTTCTTACTT
Organism: uncultured Bacilli bacterium; assembly: GCA_934096785.1. The sequence goes on from CAKONA010000099.1 coordinate 2,805, forward strand.
CCATCGTACCATCCAATAAAATTGTAGCCTTCTTTAGATGGACTTGGTAAACTTGTTATTTTATTATTCACTATTTTTAAGTCTTGTGTTTTACCATCTATTTCTAATGTAATATTATATATGTCTTCAGTAGTAGTCTTTTCTTCCCATATAGCTTTTAATGTAATGTCAGATGTTACTTTACTACTAAAGTCATACTCTACTCCATTAAGTTCCCATCTAACAAAAGTATAACCTTCTTTGTTAGGATTAACTGGTTTACCTAGAGTACTTCCACTTTTTACTTCAACACTTGTGATAGTATTTCCACCATCAGTATCAAATGTAACAGTATATTTTTTACCACCTATTAATATAAAAAGTAAAGCTAAGACTGCTATAACAGCAATTACTAAAATAACCCATACTTTCTTTTTCATAACTTTCTCCTTTCTATAATTTGTTAAATACCTCTACTATACTTAACTTATACTTATATGATAACATTTAATTTTCACAAAGTCCACACAAACATATCTTTTTTACATATTAAAACTCTACTTAAAGATGTAGAGTTCAACATTACATTTATTATTTACTAAATAATAATTCTGGAAATATACTACCTAAGAATAATAATATAACTATAACAATTGGATTTAATAATATATTAAGAAGTGTACTAACGAAAGTACTACTATAAGTTACCTTATAAGCAATATCATCTATATTCTTTTCTACTCTTAAATTCTTATTTTCATAGTTATTCGTAACATCAAGTGTTAACTTATAATTATCTCTCTCAACTACTTTTCTAATTACTAAGTCTTGACTTGGTCCATCTAAATAACCAACAAAGTCCCCTACATCAATATCATCATCATGTTTCATAAACAAATAATTATTCTTACGTATTTCAGGCTCTAATGTAGCATTATCAATCTTATAATATGAATAACCCGCTATAGTTGGATATTTCTCATGATACGTATTCTTTTTTACATATATTAACATACTTACAAACGTAAGAACTATTAAATATAATATAATTATTCCTCTTATAATATTAACTATCCATTTTAATGCTTTCATCTTACCACTTCCTTCTCTTCAACTATTTCTTCATAATTTTCATTTTCAAATACCATATAATCTCCATATTTAAGTCCTGGATTTAAGGCATAAGTAACAATTTCATTTCTTACGTAATCTATCATATCTCTATATTTTAGTGTTGCTTCTTCGGTATATGCTTCCATTGGATCTTTTTGAGCTAAAGCTTGATACACTGAGCCTTTTTGAATTCTTTCAAGTTCTTCCATTTGTTGTATCCAATAATCATCTATTATTCTAAGCATCTTATCTCTCATATCTGCTTCATAATTAATAGGTTTAAGAGTTCTAAATAGTCTTTCTTTCATTTCCCTCTTCATTAAGTTCTTCTTTTGATTAGCTCTTGTCATATCCTTGTACTTCTCTACATCTATTAAATGAGCAACCTTAGCATCCATTTCATCAATTGTATATCTATCAACTATTTCATTCACATACGCATCTATTTGATTTATTATTACATCAAGTATATTATTTGAATCTAATATATAGTTTCTAAACTCATAAACACCTTTCTTTTGTATACTTAATATCTGTCCATATTTTTCACTCATCATTCTTATATTCTTATCATTTAGTTCCTGAGACTTTTGACATCTTTTAACCATATTAAGAATACCTTTAGAAAGAACTTTTCCTCTATTATTGACAATACCTTTTAATTCTTTAAATCCATGTAACATACTAAGTAGTTTATCTCCACCACGTCTTAGTAC
>CAKONA010000100.1 GCA_934096785.1 uncultured Bacilli bacterium
GTTTTGTATGAAGCTATTAATATAGGAAAGGACTCAACTATATCTGAAATAGTTAGATTAGTAGTGGATGCTAGTAATACAAAGGCACCTATTGCGAGATTTGCAGATAAAGTAAGTGGTTATTTTGTACCTAGTATTATAGTTATAGCTATTCTTACATTTGTAGGTTATTTGTTACTAGGACGTGGTGTTAATGATGCGTTAATTCATTTTGTTAATGTACTTGTTGTATCTTGTCCTTGTGCTTTAGGACTTGCAACTCCGATGGCAATAGTTGTTAGTGAAGGAGTTTGTGCTAATAATGGGATACTTGTTAAAAGTAGTGAAACACTAGAAAATGCGTATAAAGTAAATGCTATATGTTTTGATAAAACAGGTACTCTTACATATGGAAATTTGAAAGTTAATAAAGTGAATAATTATAGTGAATATAAAGAAGATGAACTTATGAATATTATTTCTTCTCTTGAAAGTAAATCAAGTCATCCAATTGCTAGTGCATTTAAAAATGATAAGATTAAATTAAAGGAAGTAACAGGTTATAAGAATATAGATGGAATTGGTTTAGAAGGTAAGATACTTAATAATAAATATTATATTGGTAACTATAGGTTGTTTGATAAATTACATATTAAGAATGAATATAAGAGTGATGAAGAAAGTCTTAGTAGAGAAGGAAATAGCATTTTTTATGTAATTGAGAATAAGAAAGTGATTGCTCTTGTTGGTGTTAAAGATGTAATAAGAGGGGACGCTAAAGATATAATAAGTGAACTTAAGAATGACAAGGAAGTTATTATGCTTACTGGTGATAACGAAGTGACAGCGAATGTTATAGCGGGTGAGCTTGGAATTGACAATGTGATATCTAATACTATGCCTAAAGAGAAGGTTAATGAAATAAAGAATCTTATGAAGGATAAGTTTGTTATGATGATTGGGGATGGAATAAATGATGCGCCTAGTCTTGCTACTAGTAATATTGGAGTTTCAATTGGTAGTGGAACTGATATAGCAAATGATTCTTCTGATGTAATACTTATGAATGATAATTTAGTAAACATTGTTAATTTAATTAATATAAGTAAGAAGACAATAAGAATTGTAAAAGAAAATTTGTTTTGGGCATTTTTCTATAATATATGTATGATACCTATTGCGATAGGTTTGCTCTGTGGAATTGGTATTACTTTGAATCCTATGATTGGAAGTTTATCTATGACATTAAGTAGTGTAACTGTTATGTTAAATACAATGAGATTAAAAAGAGTAAAGGTAAGGAGATGTTAAGATGTTTGGTTATAAAAATAAAGTAATAATTAAAGTTGAAGGTATGAGTTGTGAACATTGCGCTAAAAAAGTAAGTGATGCAATTATGAATGTAGATAATAAATGTAAGGTAAAAGTTAATTTAAAAAATGGGGAAGTAACTATTAGTAGTAAAAATCCAGTTGACATTGATAATGTAAAAGAAAATGTAAATAAAACTGGCTTTACATTTGCTGATGTAAAGGAGTAATATGAAGAAGTTTCTTAGTGTTTTAGTTATACTTTCAATGTTCCTACTATGTGGTTGTGGTAAAACTGAAGAAGACGTAAGTAAAAATAATATAATAAATGTAAACCCGGTTGATGGTAAAATTGTTATTGACACTACTAATATTACTAGTGATGTTACATTTGTTAACTATGATAGTGATGGAGTAATTATACAGTTTATAGTTGTACGTGGAACTGATGGGGTTGTTAGAATTGCATTTAATACTTGTCAAGCATGTAGTCCTTCTCCAAGAGCATATTTTGTTCAAGAAGGAGAGTACTTGAAGTGTGAAAACTGCGCTAGTTTATTTCATATAGATAAAATTGGTGTTGATAAAGATGGATGTAATCCATTAGTAGTTGAAGAGAAGGAAGAAGAAGATAACATGATAATAATCAGTACAGAGTATGCTGATAGTGTTAGAGATAAGTTTGTTAAATGGAATGGAATTACTGAATAGTTAGTTATAAATGTATGAAGTTAAAATAATTAAAAAAATGCTTACATAAAAAATTGTTTTGTGTTACAATTAGTAGGCATGTGAAAAAATGACATGTTTTAATTTGAAAATATGTTGTTTTTTATTGGGAGGTTATGATGAAAAATTATGATTTAGGAAAAGATAAAATTAATAAACTAATACTTGCATTTGCAATACCTTGTGTTATTAGTATGTTAATAAATTCAGTTTATAATATTGTTGATCAAATATTTATAGGAAAGGGTGTAGGAACTTTAGGAAATGCTGCGACTAATGTAATATTTCCACTTATAATTGTATTTAACTCATTATCTGGTCTTATTGGTAGTGGTGCTGCTGCTAACTTATCATTAAAGTTAGGTGAAAATAAAAAAGATGAAGCCGCTAAAAGTATTGGTGGGGCAGTTAGTTTATCATTTGTAATATCAATATTAGTAAGTGTTGTAGCATATATATTTTTACCAAAACTGGTTTATCTTTTTGGTTGCACTGATAGTGTTTATAAGTATGCAGTTGATTATGGAAGAATAATAATTCTAGGTGCTCCATTTATGCTAGTGTATTCATCTTTATCAAATATTATAAGAGCTGATGGTTCTCCAAAATATTCAATGATAATGCTTGTTACTGGTGCTGTTATAAATATAATATTAGATCCATTATTTATTTTTGGATTTGATATGGGTGTTAAAGGTGGAGCACTTGCGACTGTAATAGGTCAAATGGTTTCATTTATTATGGCAGTAATGTACTTAAGAAAAGTTAAATCTGTTAAACTTAGTAAGAGTGACTTTAAAATTGATAAAAGTGTTCTTAAAATATTATCATTAGGACTTAGTTCTTGTATAACACAAGCTACTATATTAGTATTGTTTGTATTTATGAATAATGTTATGACTAGGTTAGGTGCTAATACTAAGTTTGGTTCTGATATACCTCTTTCAGTATACGGAGTTATTTCTAAAATAAATAGTTTATATATATCTACTGTACTTGGTATATCAATAGGTTCACAACCAATAATAGGTTTTAACTATGGAGCAGGAAACCTAAGCAGAGTAAGAGAAACTATTAAGAAAGTATTAACAATAAATTTTGTTGTTGGTTTTATATTTAATATTATGTTTATATTATTTCCTAAAGAGATAGCTGGTATATTTATATCTTCTAGTGATAAATCATATTTATTATTTATGGAGTTTGCTACACTAATGTGTCATAGTTTCTTGCTGGTTATTGCTCTTAATGCACTTGAAATGACATCTAGTATTGTTATACAATCACTTGGTAATGTCATTAAGAGTACATCTATTACTTTTATTAGACAAATAATTTTATTTATTCCGTTATCTTTAATATTTGCATTTGGATTTAATAAAGGTTTATATGGTGTTTTATATGCTGGATGTATATCTGATGTGTTATGTTTTATAATAACTATATTTATTCTTAGAAGTGAATATAAGAAACTTGATAATGATGTAGTTATTTGTAATGATGAAGTAGAAAAAGAAAATAATATTACTTATAATGGAAAACATATTGTTATAACTATTGCTCGTGAATATGGTAGTGGTGGTAGATTTGTAGGTAAACTTGTAGCAAATGAGTTAGGACTTCCATTTTATGATAAAGAATTAATTAGTATGACTGCTCAAAAGAGTGGCCTTTCAAAAGATTATGTTGAAAAAACTGATGAAAAGAAATCATCTGGTAATTATGAATATAACAATGATGACAGAATATTTATCGCAGAAAAGAATGTAATAGAAAATCTATCTAAAAAGTCATGTGTTATTGTTGGTAGATGTGCTGACTATATATTAAAAGACAAAAAAGATGTTTTAAAGGTTTTCTTATATAGTGATGATGAGAATAAAGTTAAAAGAGCTGTAAAGTACTATGGACTTAAAGAAAAAGATGCTTTAAAAGAAATAAATAAGATTAATAAAGAGAGAAGTAAACATTATAAATTCTATACTAATAGAGAATGGAATAATCATGATAATTATGATATATCAATTAATGTTGATAAATATGGTGTAGAAAAGACTGCTGATATAATATGTAATCTTATTAAATAAAAAAATGAAAAGAAGTTAACGTGTTGTTAGCTTCTTTTACTTATACTTTCTATAACTTTATACATGAGTATAGATATAATGGTAAGTAAGAATATACCACTCATTACTAGGTCTAAATTGAATACTTGAGATCCATAAAGTATTAAGTAACCAATTCCTGCTTTTGAAGTTAGAAATTCTCCCATTATTACTCCGTCATAACAGGTATGGGGAGAAAATCAAAAGCAGTTCATATACTAACATTGTATTGCAATAGGAGGAAAATTGATTATGGCAGAAATATATTTCTCATATTGTAATGGTAGAAATATAGTAAAGATAGGAAGTGGTATTAATATGTATTTGATTCCAAAAAAATATAAAAGCAACAGCAAAAATTATTCCTAAGACTTTTAGTATCTTAATTATTATTTCGGAAAGTTTTTCGATATTATTTACTTTTTCTACTAATACTTGTTTAAAAATTAT
>CAKONA010000101.1 GCA_934096785.1 uncultured Bacilli bacterium
CTACTAAAGATGAAACAGTTTATTCAAGATTAAATAGTGATGGTAGTGTTAATAAAACAATAGTAAGCAATCATATTAGTAATATAAAAGAAGGTTCTTACAAAGATAGAACAAACCTTAAAGACATAGTAAACACTAATGGTGATGAAAGATTTGATCTTATAGATGATAGTCTTACATGGAGTTCTAAAGGAGAAGACATATTCTATAAAGGAACAAGTACTGAAACTCTTCCAATCAAAACAACTATTAAATACTATCTAGATGGTAAAGAATATACATCTAAAGAATTAAATGGTAAAAGTGGAAACATTAAAATAGTTATCAACTTTGAAAACACTTCTAAACATAAAGTAAACATTAATGGTAAAAAAGAAACATTATATACTCCATTCATGATGACATCCCTAATGACATTTAATAAAGATAACATAACAAATTTAAAAGTTAATAACGCTAAAATAGTAGATAATGGTATTAATTATATGGTAATAGGTTATAGTACTCCAGGACTTTATGAAAGTTTAAAAATTGATGACTTAAAAGGCTTAGACACTATAACAATAGAATACACTACTACTTCATATGAATTTACTAATATTTATACTATCGCTACATCAAACTTATTTGATGAAATGGATACATCTTCATTTAGTGATTTAAACAAAATATATAATAGTGTAAACAAACTAAGCACAAGTACTAAAACACTAGTAGATGGAAGCAATAAACTAAAAAGTGGTATTAGTGCTTACAGCGAAGGATTTAACAAATACAATAATGGTATGAAGTCACTAGATACAAATGTTAAATCTCTATCAGAAAAGTATAATGCATTAAATAGTGGAATACAAACATTAAATGAACAAGTAAAAGGATTAAGTACATACACAGGTTCAATTGTTAAACTAGCTACTTCTATTAACACTTTATCAACAAAGACAAACGAATTAGCAAAGCAATCAGAACTACTAAGTACTACAGTAGATAATACTTTATCAACAATGACAAAACATATTGAAACATTAACTTATATTAAAGAAACAACTACTGATGAGAATACAAAAGCCTTATTAGAAGAAGAAATAACTAACTTACAAAAGAGTATAGACTTTAAAACATTAACTTCTATGAAGACTAATATTGATAACTTAAATACAGCATTACAAGCATTAAATAAGAATGTAAGCACATTAGCATCTAGTTCAAAAGACTTAATTGATAATGTTGACAAATTAGCTCCTTCAGTAAACTATTTAGCAGAAAACAGTAACAAGATGAACGAAGGAATAAAAGAATTAAGTTCTAGTGTTACATACCTTTCATCATTAAGTGATACATTTAATTCTAAGAATAATGAAATACTAAAAGGAGCAACTGACCTATACAATGGATTAAATAAATTCAATAAAGAAGGTATTTCAAAGATAACAAGTGTATTAAATGGTAAAGTTAAAACTAGTACAAAGAAAATAGAAAAACTTATAGATTTAGGAAATGGATATAACTCATTCAGTATGAAAAATAAAAATACTGATGGTAAAACTAAATTCATAATGATGGTTTCTGAATAAGAACCATCTTTTCTATGCAAAAAAGTATCAAATGTGCAACAATTCTCTTTAAAAAGAATAAACATTGTGTTATAATATGTTCAGTTTTAAAGGGGATTATCATGGAAAACAAATATAGTAGAAAAGAACCAATTAAGAAATTTGATTTAAACCAAACAATGTACTCATTAGTAACAAATGAAGCCAAGAATGATTTAGATTTAAAAGCAACAGGTTTTATAGGAAATAGTCTTACATATAAAGAGTTGTTTGAGTCTGCTGATACACTAGCAAATTCATTTTATAATTCAGGTGTAAGAGAAGATGATAATGTAGCAATTATGACAATAAATATGCCAATAGTTCAACAATGCTTATTATCATTAAGCAAATTAGGTGCTAGTATGTCATGGATTGATTTAAGAACAAAATCAAAAGATTTAGCTAGATATATTAAAAATTGTAATAGTAAAGTAATAGTTATTTTTGAAGACATGCTACCAGTAATCGAAGAAATTATTGATGAAATAAATGTAGAAAGAATAGTAGTAGTGTCACCAAAGGATTATCTAAGTATACCAATAAAAATGCTAGCAAAATTGAAAGATAAAAAAGAAGGAAAAGAAGAAATAGCAATTCCAAGTGACAAGAGATTTGTAAGATTCGCTGATTTTATGAAAGAAGGAAAGAATTTATCACTTGTAGAAACAGCAAACTTCAAAAAAGATAAAAAGTCATTAATAGTACAATCTAGTGGAAGCACTGGTAAACCAAAACAAATAGTACACACTGAATATAACTTTAATTCAGAAATACAAAAAATGGCTTATGCTGATTTACCTTTCTATAAAGGAAATACAATGCATATTTCAGTTCCTCCATTTATTATATATGGTCTTGGAAACTCAGTTTATAGTAGTATGGCCTTTACAATGAAAGCAGAAATGAATCCATATGTAGATGAAACAATAGTATATAAAGATTTAGGAAAATTCGATATTTCATTAGCTGCTCCATTACATTATAGATACATCTATTCACAAATGAATACTTTAGAAAAAGAAATAAAAGAATTACAAAACTTAAATGATTCAGAATCAAAGAAATTATTAAAATCAAAGATGAAAGAATTATCAAGAGTATTAAAAGGTTTAGAAAGAGCAAAAGTATTTGTTTCAGGTGGAGACAAAATTGGAGCAGAAGAACTAATTGAAATGCAACAAAAATTCGATAAAGCAATTGTAAATGGTTATGGAAATAATGAGTGTTTAGGAGCAACAATTGTTTCACCGATGTTCGCAAATAGACCTGGTAGTATAGGAGTTCCTATGAAAGGTGTTGAAATCAAAATCGTTGACCCAGAAACAGGATTACCTGTAAAAAGAGGAGAAGTAGGAGAATTAAAAATATCATCTGATAATTTATTTGTAGAATACTTAAATAATCCAGAAGAAACAAAGAAAATAAAAGAACAAGATGAAGAGGGAAAAGAATGGGTAGACACTGGAGACTTATGCTTTGAAGATATAGATGGTTTCTTATTTACTAAAGGAAGATCAAGAAGAGTAATAAGAAAAGAAGCATTTAAAATTTCACCAGATACAATTGAAGATGCGATAATGTCACTACCATATGTAAAAGAATGCGTAGTAGTAGGTGTAGATGATGAAAAATCAATTAGCTTACCAATGGCGTTTTTAGAGTTAGAAGATGGCGTTCTTATTGAAGATGTAATTGAACAAATAAAAGAAAAATGTATTTCAGAACTACCAGATTACGAAGTACCAAGTTATTATGAACAATTAGATAGACTTCCTTATACTGGAAACAATAAATATGATTTTAGAAAACTAGAAGCTATGGGAAATGAAATAGTTAGTCAAAAAGAACAAGCAAAATTAGAGATGAAAAAATAAATAAATAAGACATATTTTTACATTTACATGTATAAAAATATGTCTTTTTTTAATTATCATAGATTTACAAAAAATAATTTGCTAAAATATTATTATAGGGAAGTGATAAAATGAGCGGTACAATATTTTTAACAGTAGCATCATTAATTTACACTATAATAACAACATTTGTCTTTTTTAAAAAGAATAAAGCTGATAAAGTGGAAAATAGAGTTTTCAATAAACTTTTAATTACATCGATTTTCTCAATGATTTCTGAATTATTAATTGTTGTGACAAAAGATATTAAATTTGTAGGCATAGCAGTACAAAAAATATTTTTAATAAACTTAATAATATGGCTATCGTTATTTATGGTTTATACATTTGTAGTCACATCATTTAATCATAAAAAAAGTGAAGAAGAGAATATTAAAAAATACAAGAATCTCTATAAGGTATTTATAATTATTAATATCATTATTTGTGTAGTAATTCTAATTTTACCAATCGAATTCAATAGTATAGGAAATTCAAAATATACAAGTGGTCCAAGCGTTGATATGGTATATGTGGTTTTAACTGTCTATGTAGCAATAATGGCAATATTAATTTTAGCACATATAAAAGAAGCATACAAAAAAGGGTACTATCCAATAATTACATTAACACTATTACTTATTATTGCAGGATTTATTCAAAGAGTAAACCCAGAAGTATTACTTTCCAACTTTATTTTTGGAATTGTTATATACATAATGTATCATACAATAGAAAACCCAGACTTAAAAACAATTGAAGAATTGAATATAGCAAAAGAACAAGCAGATAGGGCTAATAGAGCAAAGAGTGATTTCTTAAGTAGTATGTCACATGAAATAAGAACACCACTAAATGCAATAGTAGGTCTTTCAGAAGATTTAGCAGATAGAAAGAATTGTCCAAAGGATATGAAAGAAGATTTAGAAGATATTTTATCTGCATCTCGTACACTACTTGAAATAGTTGGAAACATAATGGACATAAATAAAATAGAAAGTGAAAAGATGGAGATAGTAGAAAATCCATAT
>CAKONA010000102.1 GCA_934096785.1 uncultured Bacilli bacterium
AAGGCATTTATAATCCTCTTGTTGCATAACAAAAGAAGACTATTTCTAGTCCTCTTCATCAATTCATTTATCATTAGTTTTTGGTTCCACCAACACTACTTGACATTGAACCATTCCTTTTTGAATAATTACACTTTTATATACTATATTTTACTGGCTGTGCTTCTTTAACTGGTGTATCAATTACTTGTACTTTCCAGCTATTGTTTGAAGTATTGAACACAGGAATAGCGTTTATACCATTTGCATTATAACTAATCACTTGATCAATTGCTTGTTCTTGAGTTAAATCTACTCCAGCTTGTTCCGTTGAAATTGGAGCTTGAGCAACTGTTTCACTCATTTCATAAGTAGTAATATCTGATTGATTATCAGTATATTGAGTATTATCTACAGTATAATCATTAGTATCTGTAGTAGTTTCATCATACACTGGTGTTTCTTCAGTAATAACACTTTCTTCACTAACAGATTGATCATCGGTTGTTTGTTCTTGAGGAGCGTTATAATTTTCTTCTGATTCTGTTATATTATATTCATCTGTTGATTCGGTAGTGACAGGAACATCTTCATTAGCAGAATGCTCTTCTGTTGGCTCTGTAGTAGTAGGAACTTCTTCGGTAGCAACATCAGTAGAATAATCTTCTACCGTTATATCACTTACACTTCCATCAATTACATCAGTACCATCTATTTTATAATCATCATCTATTTGCCATCCATCTGGAGTCTCTGCATAACCACCATTACTAATAGCATCATTCATAGAATTTGCTACATCCTCTTCTGATTCAATGATTTGATCATTATCTATAGTAGTATTATCACTATTATCTATAGTATCAGAGACAGTACCCTCATCAGTCTCAATTATCTGTGGAGTATCATCACTAACTGTTTCTTCAACTTCTTCTGTTGTATCATTTTCACTAGCGACATTCTCATCACTAACTTCTTCCTCCTGATAATCATAATTATCATCATCTGTAGAATAGTCAGGAATATCTACTTCTGCTACTCCTGTATTTTCAAGTGTTTCAACATCAATATCACTATTATTAGTAGTAGGTTGAGTTTCCTCTTTCGCCTTTACTGGTAAGGTTTTATTTTGTTTATAAAGTTCAGTATCTTTAATGTTTCTTTCTTCATCAATTACATATAAGTTAACATTATCTAATTGATTAGCTATCTCAGTCATGAACATTTCATAACTAGGAGTAATTGACTCCTTTACTTCAATAGAATCTGCCGCTTTAAAAATATTTCCCTTTACTATTGCTCTATAAGTTTTACTTAGAGAACTCATTCTTTCAGCATCAGGAAGATTTTCGTAATTACTATTTTTAGCTCTATCATAAACACTTCTGATCATCGGCATAACTGCTACATATTTAGGATCACTCTTTAATAATGTTTCTGGATCAAAATTATCGCTATCCATATTAAAGTCTGTTTTAATTTGACTTAAAATATTTTCTGCTTTAGCAATTTTTTCGTTGTCATCAGTAGTTTTATTTAAGTCAATAATCATATCTTCATATTTTTGATAAAATTCTTGTTGTTCTGCTGTATCTAGCGCTTTAGCTAAACCAGTTCTTTGTTGTTGAACTGTTGCTAGTTGCTTTATTTGATGATTTGTTTTTACATAATCATGATATAAATCATTTCTATACCAATATGTTGATACATTGTCAACAGTATTACCAAAATTTTCACCTAATATAGACATTTTGAAAGCTGTATAATTGTAAACATCTAAACCTAATCTACTGTTCTTAGAAGCATCTATATAGTTTCTTGCTACACTATTAAACGCACCAAGTGTTTCTTTGAAAGCATTCATATAGTTTTTGGTAGCTTCACTACTTTGATTTAAGTATATTTGAAAATTAGATAAATTACTAGTAGTAGTATTAATATCGTTGGCATCTTGTACGTCAGAGTAAAGAGTTAATGGCGTTGAATCATTATTTTTAGTCTCATTTTCAGCATCTATCATTTGTTGATCAATTTCAAGATCATCAGTAGTACCCTTTTTACTGCATCCCTTTATTCCTGCAAATCCTAAAAATCCAGCTGAAGCGATTATTGCCAATCTAACAGCTAATTTTTTAACACCTTTGATTTTTAAATTTTTCAATTTTTCAATAACACTATTCTTTTTAGTAGGCTTTGGATTTAAAATTTTTCCAAAATCAATTGGATTTTCAACTGATTTAACATGTCCAATCACTTCATTAAAATTATCTATATTACTAGTATCAAAATCGTATTTATTCTCTAACATATTTCTAAATTCTTTGTTAGTTGCTTGAAGATGAACTCTACTACTATTCTTCAACTCATCAACATTATGTATTTTATTATCATAAGCAAAATTTCTTAATTCTTCTAATGCTTCGTCGTAATCACTAATGAATTGTAAATCAACCTTATTATCGTTTGATTTTACAATACAATACAAACATATAATATTTCCATCTTCGTCTTTTTCATGAAATTGATAATATTCTAAATATTTATTCATAGTTATTCCTCCTAACTCAACTCTTTCTTGTTACCAGTCATTTGATAACCGTTATTTAAAAGAGAGTCATCATTTTCATCACTCCATTTAATATCGGTAGTACCTGGAGTATAAGTACGTGTTCTTGTTTGATAATAACTAACTGTAGCAGTAATAGTTTTTCCTGAAGTTGTTTTACCAATCACTTCTCTTTTAGTAGTTACTTTTATTTCTGTTAAGCAACTACTATCATTCAAATCACAAGTAGTTTCTTTATAGCGATTACTATTTTTTTGTTCTTCCGTCCACTTTCCCCAATCAGAAAGTAATCCATTTGTTATTTTTTGATATTCATATGTATAACTTATGGTTTCAGAAGAATCACCTACATTTTCACTTTCATCATCATTTGTATCAGGTGTTTCAACACTATCAGTTTTTGTAACGCTAGAATTATCAGCAGAACTACTGGTATCAGTTTTGCTAAGATCTTTTTCACACATTTCACTAGTACAATAAGAATAACTTCCAATCTTAGTCAAAACATAGTCTTCTTCACTACTGCATTTTAGTTTTACTTTTAAAACATACTCACCATTATCAGATGTAATTTCTGAATAACTTTTTTCTACATCACAAGCTTTACCATTTTTATCAGTAAAGGCTGTAATCATTTTTTTACTAATCATCTGACGTAAAGTAATCACTTCTTTATTATTATCTGTTGGTAAATTTTCCTTTTTACTATAATAGTTAACGCTTGCTGTTTTCATTGCTGTTAAATTCTTTTGAAATACTTTTGATGATCCCACTTCTTTTTCACTTGTTTTAGGACCAATGAATTTTGGAACTAACCAGACAAGAAATAAAGCAAAAATAACAATTACAATAAACTTTAACAAAAAGTCCCTAAAAGGAAATGGTCGCTTATTATATTCCTCTGTATACATATAGAATCCCCCTTCTCTCTGTACTGGCTCATATTATACCTCTTTTTTATCATTTTGTCAACTTATCATTAAGTAAAATTACAGTACAACCCGGATTCATAAAATCAAGTTTATACTCTTTAATTCGTTTGTCATGCTTTAAGTAGTTTGATACTTCTCTTCTTAGTATTCCTGTTCCTACACCATGAATGATTACTCCCTTAGCTTCTTTAAGTCTTATTAAGTCGTTTATAAATTCATCTACTGTTATTATAGCCATAATTCTATCCATTCCATGCAAATCAACATTTCTAATACTTGAAAGATACATATTACTACTTCCTTTCACCTATATTATAACTAAATTTTAGGAAAATTAACAGTATTTTAAGAAAATATGCTATAATATTTACAGGGTGAAAAAAATGAAAAAGAAAAAAAACACTAAAAAATTAACTAATAAGCAAAAAATCATACTAGTATTAATAACTATTATTTTAGGAGTAGGTGCATATTTTCTAGGAACAATCTTAACTAAAAACTACTTAAATAAAAAGAATATGGTAAACAAAGATATTGACTTCAGTGAAATGACCAAACTAGAAACAGTTGATAATATCAGTCTTGATAAATTAATTAAACAATATAATAAAGTTTTAACTGAAAACAACCTAGATAGTTATGGCATTGATTATGATAATCTTTCTAAAAAGAATAATTTATATGAATATACCATTAATAACGTAACTTATGTTTTTCAAACAACTAATAAAAAAGTAGAAATAATGACAATCTATTACAAAGAGGAAAATGATGATATAAAAGAAATTATTAAATTGGCAATGAAAGCTAATAATGAAAATTTAAGTGATGAAGATGTAACATCAATCTATGATAATATTATCAAAACAAGAGATAATGAAGAAAAAGATAACCATAAAACATCTCAGTTTTTTCAATATAAGGGAATAGAAACCAGTTTAAAAGAAACGATTAATGGTGATAAAAGTATTTACCAGTTTAGAATAGGAAGAATTACAGAATAGTTAATTATAATTATTCTTTTTTTTAT
>CAKONA010000103.1 GCA_934096785.1 uncultured Bacilli bacterium
ATGCATCATTTGCTCTTTTAAATCAGATTCTTGGAGAACTAGAGGGAGTTATGGTTCGCGAGAATGGAATATTTTATGATATAGAGAAGGTACAAAAAATACTTGATGATAGGGCTTTAAAATCATGTGATGAATTTTGTAAGTTCTTAGAGAAAGATTTATATGAAATATATGTTATACTTTATAACTTTGCATCTAAGATAGGAGAATTTGGAATGGTTATTGCTCCATACTTTTCAAAATTGAAAAAATATAGTTATAAAGACTTCAAAGATATAATACTTGACTATTATAGTAGTGTTGGTGAAAAAGAATATAAAATTGCTAAAAAGTATTTTAATGAAAAGAGAATACATCTTAATTATCCAATTAATGATGGAGCAGTCGGATACTATATAAGTACATTTTTCAATAAATCTGGATATATTATTCTTAAACCAGATAAACTTAATTCTTATACTATGCTTGCTTTAGTACATGAGCTTGGACATGCGATAGATTATGAAACATTATATTTTTCACAAGGAAAAAAGAGAGATATGTTAAATGATTATTTGATAGAAGTACCATCTATATTCTTTGAACTTGGTCTTTCTGAGTTTCTAAAAAAGAATAAAATAGATGAAGATGGTTCTTATTTACTTAAGCAAGATACTATCGTTAAAGGGAATGATACTTTCTTTGGTATAGATGAATTTATGAATGAAAGATATACATATGGAGATGTAGGTGTTGATATAAATGGTAATTCACTTCTTCATAATGGAGAAATAGTAAATGTAAAAGATGATATAGTTTATGGAATAGCTACGTATTTAGCTCTTTACTTACATAGTATGAATGGTAATTATGATAAAGAATTTATGAAGAGATTTTATTCTTTCTTAGCTACTAGAAGAGAATGTTCTCTAAAAGATTCATTAGATATTCTTGGTATAAAGTATGAAGACTTTGTAAGTGCTGATATGGTACTTCCTTATGTAGAAGAAAATAATAGAGTGTTAAAGAAAAAATATAATCTTTACGGAGAAGTGGATGAGTAAGTTAGATATAGACACAAAACTTTTAAAAGAAGACATTCTTAAATTAAAAA
Organism: uncultured Bacilli bacterium; assembly: GCA_934096785.1. The sequence continues at coordinate 1,094 of CAKONA010000103.1, forward strand.
AATATTATAGTAGAAGTCCTAAAAGAGATGATATTAGAATAGATTATCCTAAACTTGAATTATTAAATGATGCTTTAGAAAATCTTACGGGTGAACATATAAGTCTTGAAGGATTATTTATGGATACAAAAAAAGTACATGATGATATCACTCGTAAATATATAAATTATTCTTTTGATTTTATTACTTTTATTGAAAGAGATTTACTTATGATTTATTCATTCTTAAGAGAGTTTTATACTAATACAGTTAATTTAGATTTTATAAATCAACCAATTATTAATTGTTATGAAAGATATAGTCTTAAAGATTTTAAAGATATAATGATTGATTACTTTAAGATGTATGGAAAAAGTGAAGAAGAAATAGTTAAAAAGTACTTTGATGATGGAAGAATTCAAATGAATTATAAGTTAGATGGAATGGATGGATTATTTTTAGGTACTATATGTAATAAGTCAGGTTATATATTTACAACTAAAGATAAATTAGATACTACTTCTTTAGTTATTATTGCCCATGAATTAGGTCATGCGATAGATAATGAAAAGTTCTTCTTTAGTCAACATAAGAAAACATATTTTGATGATGTTTTAGGTGAAACTCCATCTACATTCTTTGAAATGGGTTTAATAGATTATTTAAAAAAGAATAAAATAGATGAAGTAAGTGCTAGCTTATTATTTAGAAATAGATTACTTAGAATAGCTAGAAGTACTACTGGTATAAGTAGATTTATAGTTCATAGACAAAATAATGATGTTATGGATATAGATTTAGAGGGTAACGTTATAGTAGACAATGGAACAGTTATACCACTTAGAGATAGAATTATTTATGGACTAGGTTACTATTTAGTAATATTTACTCAAACATTATTAGATGGAGACTACGCTGAATTTATGAAAGACTTTTATACATTTTTAAGTACTAGAAAAGAATGTGATTTTGAAAGTTCACTTGATACTTTAGGACTTTCATATAATGATTTAATGAATACTAATATAGTAAAACCTAAGGTAGAAGAAAATTCTATGATATTAAAGAAAAGGTTCAATTTATAGTAAAATTAGTGAGTTATCGACCACTTTTAGGGTGTAAAGTGTCAAAATTGGTCGATAACTTGCTTTTTTCATGTTCTTAGCAAACACTTATTTGGTTGCGTTTTTTTTTTTTTTTTTTTTCTATAATTACCATAGGGTGAACATAGATATGGATAAAAAGAAAATAATTTTAATAGCATTAATAATTACTTTAACGTTAAGTATAATAGGTGTAGCTTATGCTTACTTTGGTTTAGAAGTAGAAGGCACTGGTAAAGATATAGTGATGGATACTGGAGACTTAAGACTTGAATACATGGATGACACAGAACTTTCTTTAGTAGGAGCAACACCTGGTGACTCTATATCAAAAACAATAACAGTTAAGAATGTAGGAACTAGGAATGTAGCATACACTCTTTACTGGGGAGACTTAATTAATACTATTGAAAACTTTGAACTTCATATCACTATGGAATGTAAGAGTTATAAAAACTATGGAACAGACACACAAGAAGAAAGTGGAACATGTGACAGAATCTATAGAGCAGTACCGATGAGTGATACTATTACATCAGGAACGATAAAGAATAACATCTCAATAGATGTAGGTGTTACTCATGTATATAATTTAACAGTAACTTTTGATGATAAAAGTTATGAACAAAACTATAATAAGAATAAAAAATTCACAGGTAAGATAGGCATAGAAGAATTTAAAGCACCTGAACCAATTTATTGTACATATGATGGAGATATAACTAAGGGAACTGAATTTACAAAAGGCATTTATACATATAGATATAAACAAAGATACGTTATTGATGTTGGTTGGGAAGATTTGAAAGATGATGGGTGGAATGCTAGTATTTCTGATACTTACCATAATAATCAAAGTCCAATCACTGAACCGCCTTGTACATATATAAATAATATTCCTGTTACTTCATATGAAAATTTATTTTCATCTAGTTATGCAACTACAATTGATGTTAGTAATTTTAATACTAGTAATGTAACTGATATGATGGGGATGTTCAGTTATTCAAAAGCTACTTCAATACTTGGATTGGATAAATTAGATACAAGTAATGTTACTGATATGTCTAATATGTTTGGCAAAGTAAATGTTTCATCTTTAGATTTAAGTAATTTTAATACAAGCAATGTAACCAATATGAGTTGGATGTTTGAAGGTTGTGAAAATATAACTTCTTTGAATTTGAGCAGTTTTGATACAAGTAAAGTAACTGATATGGAAAGCATGTTTTCTAGTGCAACTGTTGTAACTTTGGACTTGAGTAGTTTTGATACAAGTAATGTAACAACTATGGAAAGCATGTTTTATAGATGCACTGTAAAATCACTTGATTTAAGTAACTTTGATACAAATAATGTAGCAAATATGAGTTATATGTTTAATGAAAGCCAAGCAACTTTATTAAAAATTAATAATTTTAATACTAGCAATGTGACTACTATGAATGGTATGTTTAGTGATAGTAAAGTTGAATCACTTGATTTGAGTAGTTTCAATACAAGCAAAGTAACTAATATGAGCAGTATGTTTAGTAATTGTGTTGCCTCTGAAATTAAAGGATTTGAAAAGCTTAATACAAGTAATGTAACTGATATGAGTTATATGTTTAATTCAACTGCGATTACTGACTTTAATTTTTCTAATAGTTTTGATACTAGTAATGTAACAAATATGAACTATATGTTTTTTAGCTCAAAAGCAACAATAATAGATGTAAGTGGATTTGATACAAGTAATGTAACAAGTATGCGCTATATGTTTGGATATAATGATAATTTAAAGACTATATATGTTAGTAATAAATTTACTGTTGATAAAGTGACGTCTTCTAGTGGGATGTTTTCTAAAGATACTAATTTAATTGGCGGCGCTGAAACTAAGTTTGATAGTACTAAAACAGATAAAACGTATGCTCGCATAGATACTGCGGATACTCCTGGGTATTTTACTCTTAAGAGTTAGAAATGTGAAAAAAGTTTCAAAAAGGTGTTGACTTTTCTCTTAAAAACCTTTAATATGTATATTAATTTATTTAATTAGAGGTGTTTATGAAGGAGTTATTATGTTCTAAAATTAATAATGTGAATAATAATACTAAAGACGTCTTTAGTAAAACTTCTTTATGCTGTAATGAGTGATGACTGATTTTAGTTGTCACTTTTTGTCTTATAGGAATAATCTTCTAAAACTGAAATTTAAAAAAGAAGTATCTTTACAATTTATGTCTTACTATAATAATAGGAGGGTTAAAATGTACTACAAAGCATATAAATTTAGAATTTATCCAGATGAAAATCAAAGAAGTCTAATTAATAAAACATTAGGTT
>CAKONA010000104.1 GCA_934096785.1 uncultured Bacilli bacterium
CCATTCTTTAGTAACTATAGACCTCAATTCTACTTCAGAACAACTGATGTTACAGGTGTAATTACATTACCAGAAGGAACTGAAATGGTTATGCCAGGTGACAACGTTGATATGACAGTTGAATTAATAGCTCCAATCGCTATTGAAAACGGAACTAACTTCTCAATCCGTGAAGGTGGTAGAACAGTTGGTGCTGGTGTAGTTTCTGAAGTAATTGAATAGTTTAGAAACATCAAACTCTAGAGCAATCTAGAGTTTTTATTTGACTAAAAGAGCATTTTTTGGTATAATATGTGCAATTTATGGGGGGGTACATATGGATAACAAAAAAGAAAACTTAAAAAATAATAAGAAAGCAAAAGCTTTAACAGCACTTTTAATAGGTGCAGCAACACTAAATACAATTAAAGATGGGTCTGACTTAATCAAATCAAAAATCACTGAAGGAAAAGAAGACAAAAGTGGAGAAAACAAAGTTGGACACGAAGGATATAATACAAGATTCAATACAGAAGTTCATTCAAATAACTTTGTAGTACTTCATATCAGTGATAAAACAATTAATGATATAACTAATTTAAGAAAAACATTAAATCAATGTAAAGATAGAAACATATCAGTAAGTTTAGTACTAGATACTTCATCAGTAGATCTTGCTAGAATGAATAAAGATATTGATTTCTTACAAGCAATACTTAAACAATATCAAATAGATATGCCAGTATATTGTAATATCGATAGTATTATGAATAGTAAGATACTTAATAATGCAGAAAAAACAACATTAATCGAAGCATTCTTAGACAAAACAACAAGAAGTAACATGTATGTAGGACTTTACGGAACTGATACTAATCTAAGAGATTGTAATGAATACATAACAGATATAACAGGATATGATACATTCCTAGTGCAAGATAGTGACACAATTACTTACACTGGAACACATAATGTAACAAAAGACCTAGATGGTAAAATAACAGCTTCAATAGACCTATCAGAAATAATAAAAGAATCAAACCTTAATAGTAGTACATCACTTGTATACTCACAAGGCTACAAAGTTAAAGAAAATGAAACACTTCACACAATCGCACTTAAATGTGGACTTAGTGAAAATGATTTAAAAGAATACAATAACATAACAAGTGTTAAAGAAGGAGACACAGTCTATATTCCTAATATGTATATGATACTTAATAAAGAAAACAATAAAGTATCTTATAACTACGCAATCGCAAGAGGAATAGACATTTCAGACTATCAAAGTGAAATAGACTGGGATAGAGTAGAAGAAACTACAGACTATGTAATAGTTGAAGTCGCAAGAGATGATAATGACTACAAAAACAATGATGGTTATTACCTTGAAAGTGCAATCGATCAAATTAAAAATACAACATCAAGAGACTTAGATTTAGGACTTTACTTCTGCGTTCTTAAAGATATGGACAAAGAAACATATGAAGGAAGAATAAATACATATTTAAAAACTTTAGAAACAGAAATGAAAGAAAATAATGTAACACTTAATAAAAACAATGTTCCATTATTCTTAGACTTTGAGTTCTATACTGATGATAATGACTACTATGAACTACTTAGTACATTTGAAAAAGTATGTAATAGCTATGGATACACTAAAGTAGGGGTGTATGCAAATGATTCAGTATTAAATTCAATATGCAAAAACATGACTGATAAACATAATAAAACACTTAAAAATACAAATCTATACGTATGGAAAGCAGGAGGACCTCAATACTCATCAAGTGAACACACTGACCTAGGAGTATCAGTAGATGACCTAATTGAATATAGAGGAAAATCATCTTCAAACTATACAGTAGATATGCAACAAGTACCAAACGTATGTAATGATACAGGTGCTTCTAATACATATGGACACTGTGATGTAAGTTACTTATATGATGAAGAAATGTTTGGACATACTTACACGGAAGAAGAAATAGAAAGCGTAATGGAAGTAGACTTAAATAACTACAAAGACTTCCCAATCGCATCAGCTACAACTGGAACACTAAACACAATCTCATCACTTACAGCTTCTGCATATGCAGTTATAGGCTTAAAACTACTTGCTAAAAAATTAAAAGAAAAGAATAAAGACAACATATTCAAAAGAAAACTAAAATAAAAGAGGACTAATCCTCTTTTTGATTGTAGATAATTAAGTGATGTTGACTTCTAGTACAAGCAACATAATATAAATATCTTTCTTTATAAGTAAATTGATTATCCTTTTCAGTATAAACGATAGTTGCATCATACTCAAGACCTTTAGCCATATAAGAAGGTATTACTACTAGTTCACGACTAAATGCTTTGGAATTATTCGCAATAAGTGTTAAATCTTCAAAATCTCTCTTAAGTAGTTTATAAATCTTTGAGGCCTCAGTATCAGTCTTAGTAATAATCGCAATACTTTTATTATTCATCTTTAACTCATTTATATCATTACTTAATTGTTCCTTTAAATCATTTTCTTGTCTAAATTCAACAGGTATATGAGTATCCCTTCTAATCGCAGAAACCAAATTAAGTCCTAGTATTTTATTCGCATGCTCTATAATTTCAGGACTAGATCTATAAGTCTTATTAAGTTCAATATAATTAACTGAATCAGTAAACACACTTTTTAATTCTTCAAGACTCTTATATTCATAATAAGGATTAATGGTTTGATTAATATCTCCTAAAATAGTAAATTTAGTTTTTCTTAAAATCTTCTTAAGTAATATATATTGAAGAACATTATAATCTTGTGCTTCATCAATAATAGTTTGCTCAATTACATAGTCATATCCAAGGAATGAAAGTAAACTCTTCATATAAACAAATAAACATGCATCTTCATAAGAAATATCTTTTGAATCAAGTAAATTTATATATTCATCACTTAACTCCTTATTGTATATTCTTTTAAATTCATCACTCTTAAAGAATCCTTTATAAATCTCTTTAGTATCAATAGATATATTAAGCCTTTCCTTTAACCATTTCTTAATTTGCTTAGTTCTAGACTTATTACCTCTAAACTCAATCTCAGAAATCTTTGAAGCAATCTCATCAATTCTTTCAAGTAAAGGCATACTTGAATACCTCTCATGTAAATAATAATTTAACTTTTCAAGTGGTACATATAAATCTCTATTAAATATTTCACTTGTAAATCTTGCCTTACTTGTATAATTATCTATATATTCTTCCATAACAGGAATTATCTCATTAGATTGTTTTAACTTTATTAAATCAACATATCCTTCTTCATATTTATAATATCTTTCAATAAAAGAAGTAAATGATTCAATATGTTTATACTCAGTAATATAAGTCTCCAAAAAGTCACTAAACGTAGTTTCCTTAGTATTCTCTTCACCAAGTTCAGGAAGTACATTAGATATATATTCACTAAATATATGGTTAGGTGCGAATATAAGTACCTTATCACTAGTTAAATTCTTAATCTTATAAAGAAGAAATGCTATTCTATGAAGTGCAACACTTGTTTTACCAGAACCAGCAATACCTTGAACAATCAAATTCCTATCCCTAGTATTTCTAATAATTGCATTTTGTTCACTTTGAATAGTATTAACTATATTCTTCATATAGTCATTATTCTTCCTTGAAAGTACTTCTTGAAGCATCTCATCTTGAATAGTAATCCTACTATCAAACACATGTTTAATAAAAGAGTTCTCAATAGTAAATTGTCTCTTGTTATGTAGAAAACCTTTCATTATTCCACCAGGAGCATCATACTGACATTCACCATTTTCAAAGTCATAAAATATACTTGACACAGGACTTCTCCAGTCATAAATAACATTCTCATCATCCTTAGTAAGGTAGGTAAGTCCAATATAAATATCATTACATCCTTCGTCATCTTCATAAGTAATCTTTCCAAAATAAGGACTATTCTGTATCTTATAAAGCTTCTTATAATATTTAGCCTTCATCTCTAAGTCATCAATCTCTTTATCATTGTTAGATAAAATAGTCTTCATTTCAGTAGGGTCTAAGTCAGCCTTAGTATCCCAAACATACCTTTTAAATTCTTGCTGTTTTTCCTCATTGTCATACAAATCTTGAGCTAAATCTGAAATATTTTTGCGTAAAAGTTCAGTAGTTAATTCTAGATGTTCTTGTTCTTGTTTTAATTCATCATCACTTAAATTCATTATACCCTCCATAAATTTTAGTGTCACATCATTTAAAAATTAACAGTACAAGCCAAATATTACCATGCACACAAAGCATTTGTCAATACAAAAACACAAGAAATTACATAATTCGACAATATTTTCTATTGAAAAACAAAATAATATAAATTATAATGAAACTATGAAAAAGAAAATAGATGAATTTATAAAAATTAGTGATGAAAACATATTAATGATAGTACTAGCATTCTTATCATTCTCAACAGGTATATGGACAAACTATAGGCAACTTTGGCTAGAGAATGT
>CAKONA010000105.1 GCA_934096785.1 uncultured Bacilli bacterium
TAGTTTATTATATAAAATATTACCCCCCCCGCAAGCGAATTTTTGTTCGTATGATTGAAAACGGCAAAAAAATCGTGCTTTTTCTTTATTATTTTGCACGATTTAACCATTTGTATTCTTTTGATTTTTTACGTTTTGTTTACATTTCGGATTATCTGTTTATTAATTATTTTTTAGAGTAAAGTATCCTGGAGTACTTACTGTATCAACACGAGCATACGTTGCATTATTCTTATTTTCATCATAAACAGTTCCATTTCCTCCTACTAGATTTGTTGTATTATAAAACATTCTAACATTTTTATTTACCTTATCAGTAACAAATTTTTCACTAACATATATAGTTTTTAAATTACTTGAGTCGTAAAACATTTCTTCCATATTAGTTACATTGCTTGTATCAAAATTGCTTAAATCTAATATCAACACTTTTGAACGTGCAAACATCATGCCCATATTAGTTACTTCACTTGTATCAAAATTTTCTAAACCTTTAATTTCTGTAGCCATACTTTCATTGAACATCCAATTCATATTAGTAACTTTGCTTGTATCAAAGCCACTTACATCTAACGAATGTGCCCCACAAGAAAGAAACATGCTCTCCATAGATGTTACATTCGATGTATTTAATTGTTTTAATCCTATAATTTCAGTTGCATTAGAATTATCAAACATTTGCTCCATAGTTGTAACATTACTTGTATCAATGCCATTCAAATCAACTGTAGTAGCTTTGCTGTTATAAAACATACCAGTCATATCGGTAACTTTACTTGTATCAAGATTACTTAAATCTAAGAGTGAAGCTTGAGAATATCCAAACATACCTGTCATACTTATTACATTGGAAGTATCTAAATTAGATAAATCTATTTTTTTTGATTGACTTAATGCAAACATTCCGCCCATAAATATAACTGGTTTATCATTTATATATGTACAAACATCATTAGTTTCAATATCATCAGTTAGTAATGGATTAGTTAACGCAACTCCCCAACCATCTTCTGTTTTATTTTTCCAATTAACTGTTAAATTTGTTGTATCAGCTTCGCTTTTTTCTTGCATATACCTATATGTATATTTTCCTTTTATGAATTCTGTTCCTTGTACTAAGTCTCCTTCAAAATTACAATAAATTGGTTTTGTTTCTTTGTATTCATTTATTCCCAACACACCTTCAAAATTCTTTCCTTGATTATAATTTTGGTCTTTGCTTAATTCTTTAAATGTTATTGTTATAACATAATTATGTGTATATCCACTTTCAATTGAAATATTTTTTAAAAGTTTTACATTTGAAATAGGTGTCTCAGCAAGTCCTTCACATGCTTCACTTGGATTTTCATCTTTATCTAAGCTCTTACATGCAATTGAAATAGTTAATTCATCATTAATTATTTCATTTGTAAGTTCTTGCCATACTAAATTATAATTAGCATCAAGTGTACCAGTATTCTTTACACTAACAGTCTTTTCTACTGTTTGTCCTGGTCTTGCTTTTTCAATTTTAATTTCTGGTCCATCAGTAAAAGTAAGTTCTAATGTACCTGTTGTTACTACTTGGTCTTTAACATTTTCTGATTTTACTGTCGCACTAAACCATGCATAAGACATGCTTATAGTTGCTAGTAAAAGAAATGTAATCCCAATACCTAGTAACATTTTGTTATTTTTTAAATTTTTCATATTTTCTACCATCCTCTTAAATATTATATAAAAAATTACTCCCCCCCCCGCAAGCGAATTTTTGTTCGTATAATTGAAAACAGCAAACCGTAAATTATTTATTTAACTTCCCGTTTTTATTGAATCGGGAACTTACTTTTGGAAACTTAAGGGAAATTAAATTTGTATTTATTATTATTTTATATTATTATAACGAATTGTATTTTGGCTTAATTGAAAGGAGCAAATAAAAATTATGAAAGCTAAAAAATACAAACATTTATCATTTGAGGATAGATGTGTTATAGAAGAATTCTTAAATGAAGGATATAATTTTACTAAAATTGGGAATAGAATTGGTAAAGATAGAACAACAATAGCACATGAAGTTAAAAAACATCGCTTTTTAAGAAGTGGTCCAAGAAAAGATATATGTTGTTACGAAGGCATACCACCATATGTATGTAATGGTTGTAGGAAATTAAACAATTGTAAAAGAACTAAATATACATATAATCACGCAGTAGCACACAACGAATATAAAAAAACTTTAATTAATCAAAGAAGTCATCTAAAAGTAACTAAAGAACAAGTAGCATTGATGAATGATATTATTTCACCTCTTATGATTCACAAAAATCATTCAGTAAATCAAGTCTATATCAATCATCCAGATATTTTGCCTTTATCAAAATCAACTTTTTATAAATATATTGATTTAGGCATTTTACACGTGAAAAACACTGATTTGGCCAGAAAAGTTAGATATAAAGTTAAAAAAGAATATGATTATACTAGAACTAAGACTAATCCTAAAATAAAAATTGGAAGATTTTATACTGATTTCAAAGATTATATAGAAATGAATCCACAAGTCTCTATTGTTGAAATGGATACTGTAATAGGAACAAGTGGCGGTAAAGGTGGAAAATGTTTTCTTACATTATTGTTTAGAAGTTTCAATTTAATGCTTATTTACCTACTTCCTTATAAAAAAGTAATTATGTAACAAGAGTTTTTAATTCATTAAAAAAGACTTTAGGTATAAAAGAATATAAAAAATTATTTCAAGTAATTTTAACAGACAATGGTACTGAGTTTTCAGATCCAGAAAGTATTGAAATTGACTGTGATACAGGAGAAGTAGTTTCTCAACTATTTTATTGTGATCCAAACTGTTCTTGGCAAAAAGGAACTCTAGAGAAAAATCACGAATTCATAAGATATGTTTTACCAAAAGGTACATCATTTTCCGGACTAACTCAAGAAGATTGTGACCTTCTTGCTTCACATATAAATTCAGTACCTAGAATTTCACTCAATAATTCAACACCATATGAAGTAGCTTCCCTACTTATTGGAAAAGAAACTTTAGATAAACTCAAAATAAAAAAGATCGAATATGACGACGTCGATCTTTCTAAGAAATTATTAAAAAATAATTTTGTTTTTTAAGCCAAAATACGTATTAACTCGAACCTATTTTAGCGGGAGGTTAACTGTATTCTTTTTTTAAAATACGAACTTCCCGTGTTTTTGAATACGAATTTTTAACTCAAAAGCAACTATATTTTATCATTTTTTTATTAAAATGCAAGAAAAAACACTGAATTTATGGGATGTTACATAAAAAATGATACCCCCTAATTATATAGAGAACTTATCTTTGAAACTAACGGGAACGACAAAAAAATCGTGCTTTTTCTTTATTATTTTGCACGATTCTTACGTTTATATTCTTTTATACAGTTAACATTTTATTTACATTTCGGATTATCTGTTTATTAATTACTTTTTAGCGTGAAGTAACCTGGACTAGATGTTCCACCATCAACTCTAGCATATGTTTTGTCAATGTAATTACTATTATATTTAGTTCCGTTTCCTCCTACTAGATTTGTTGTATTATAAAACATTCTAAAATTTTTATTTACATTATCAGTAACAAATTTTTCGCTAACATATATAGTTTTTAAATTACTTGAGTCGTAAAACATTTCTTCCATATTATTTACATTGCTTGTATCAAAACTACTCAAATCAAGTTCTTTCACTTTAACGTTGGAAAACATTTTTTCCATATTAGTTACATTGCTTGTATCAAAACTACTCAAATCAAGTTCTTTCACTTTAGCGTTGAAAAACATTTGGTCCATTTCATCAACCTTACTTGTATCAAATTTATCTAGCCCTTTTATTTCAGTTGCTTTGGAATTTCGGAACATACTACCCATATTAATTACATTGCTCGTATCAAAGTTACTTACATCGATTAAACCTATCTCTGTTTCTCCAAACATATCATTCATTACTTCAACCTTACTTGTATCAAAGTTTTCATAGCCAATTATTTCTGTTGCGGAAACATTTGAAAACATACTACCCATATCAGTTACTTTACTTGTATTAAAATTGCTTACATCAAGTTCTTTCACTTTAACGTTGAAAAACATGCCGTTCATACTTGTTACATTACTTGTATCAAAATTTTCATATCCTTTTATTTCAGTTGCAGCAGTTGAATCAAACATTTGCATCATACTAGTAACTTTACTTGTATTATAGTTACTTACGTCTATTTGTGATAATTTTGTATTTGCAAACATAAATGACAAATCTGTAACATTACTTGTGTCAAGGTTTTCATATCCTTTTATTTCAGTAGCATCGCTTCCAAAAAATAGTCCTTCCATATTTGTTATTGTTTCTGTTTTAAATCCATTTAAATTGATAGAACTTGCTGAAGTCCCTGAAAACATGTAACTTA